>JBAQYC010000001.1:0-6426 GCA_049299835.1 Candidatus Cryosericum sp.
CGGGGTGGTGAGGACCCAGACTTCCAGCTGAGGCGTGTCAGGACTGTATCCACCATCACTCCACGCGGCCATGTCGATCATCCACTTCCCAAACTCGGCGTTGGTGATGGTGAAGGAGCGCTGAGTACTCGGGAGCATGACCGGCATGACTGGTTCCACCACACGTACAGGCTTGGACCACACGTGGAACTGAATGCAGTTGCCGGAGTGTGCCCACGAGACGCTGATGGTGCGCCCCGAACTGTGCGCAGCCTGCGACGTGGGCGCCTCAGGAGGCGTCGTGATCGATCCTGCCGACGACTGACTCGAAATGTCCTTGTCAGTACTCTCGGTACCCGACTTGACCGCGCGCACGTAGTAATAATATGCCTTGTTTGGATCGGCATCGCCATCCACCCATGAAGTGTCGGTGTGAGGACCTTCGTGGATGACAGATGGTCGCATGAGAACGATACTTTTGGGCGCTCTAAGGACTTGGTAGTGCGTGGCAAGAGGATCGAGTCCCGTCCACTGAACTTTGATGTCCATGGTGGTGCCCGCACGCTGTACGGCCGCGCCGGCCGGTGCAGTCAGTACCCAGGCGGAGACAGCGGCCGACCAGTCGCTTTGCGTCGTGATCGTCGTGGGTATAGGTGGAAAACCTGTGATAATGGTCATGGTCTGCACCGCCCTGACCCGATACTTGTGTTCGCCAGTCGTCAGGCCATCAATTGTGAGCGTCTTCGTTGGATAGGTGACCGTCCCGACACTGATCCACATAATCCCCGCGAGCCTCCACACCTCGAATGTGAGGGTCGTGAGCGACGAGGGGGAATACGTGTATTCCCAGTCCACTGTGACGCTGGTCCCGAAGGAATGCGCCTCGACCTTTGCGGGGACCGCGGGCGCCGCAGCCTCAACCTGCGCTGCCGGCCCGAAGAATGGAACACACATGGCGAAAATGAGCAGTCCAACAAATAATCGTCGACTCATGACTCCTCCTTGATCCTCGTGCTGCCGATTGAGATTTGACCACCTGTTCCGCGCGGCCGTGGAATGCATCTGCCTCCATGATACCCCATGCGTACCTGAGTCAAGACCATTCACCGATGCCACGCGAGCATGACCCGTGCGCAGCATTCCACGCGCTCACGACCGGAAATCAGAAAACAGTCCGAGTTGACCCGGAGGTCCTGTGTGATACCATGAACGTGCGTCAAGACAACGTCGCAGGAGGCTGACATGGTGGACGTATTCATTATCGGTGGCGGGCCCGGAGGGTACGTCGCTGCAATCAAGGCGGCCCAGCTGGGCCTGTCCGTCGCGCTGGCCGAAGAAGCCGACATGGGCGGCACGTGTACAAACTGGGGGTGCATCCCCACCAAGACAATGCTTGCCAGCAGCAAGCTCCTGACGCGCATGCAGGAGGCCCACAAGTTCGGACTGACGGCCGAGGGCGTCGGGTCCGACTTCGGCGCCATCATGACGCGCAAGGACCAGGTCGTCGTGCGGCTGCGCAAGGGAATCGAGTACCTGATGAAGAAGAACAACGTTCAGATCTATGCCGGCCGGGCGACCCTGCGTGATGCGACACACGTCTGCATCGACGCGACCGGCGAAGTCGTCGAGGCAAAGAATGTCATTATCGCCACCGGCAGCTCACCTATCAAGTTTCCTCCCTTCACCGATCCCGGCATCTGGACAAGTGATGATGTCTTCCGCAACAGGGAGCAGCCGAAGGAACTCGTCGTCATCGGGGGTGGTGTCATTGGAGTCGAGATGGCCACATTCTTCAGCGCCGTCGGGACGAAGGTCACGATCGTAGAGCTGATGCCGCATATTCTGCCAGCCGAGGATGAAGACGTGGCTCTTGCCCTCACGGCGACCCTCAAGAAGCGAGGGATCACCGTCATCACCGGGGCCAAGACCCAGTCAGTCTTCCCGTCGAAGTCTGGCTACTCCCTGACTCTCGACGTCAACGGAACCACCCAGGAAGTCCACGGTGACCACGTCCTGCTTTCCATCGGACGCCGGTCGAATGTCGGACCCGAACTCGAGCCGCTGGGCATAACCATCTCGAAAAAGGGCGTCGTCGTCGACGACCACATGCATACCAGCGTCCCCGGCGTGTATGCTGTTGGTGACGTGAAGGGAACCTACATGCTGGCGCACGTCGCAGAGAAGGAAGGGGTCGTCGCAGCCGAGAACATCGCGGGACACGACGCTCACATGGTCTATTCTGCCGTTCCTTCCGTCGTGTTCACCGACCCGGAGATCAGCATCGTGGGCAAGAGAGAATACGAGCTCAAGGCAGAAGGGATCCCCTTTACGGCAGGGACATTCCCTGTCAGCGCCAGCGGCAAGGCGCGAACGATGGAGGAAAGCATCGGTTTCGCCAAGGTCCTGACGCATGCCGAGACTCATGAGATCCTGGGAATCGCGCTCTACTGCCCTGAAGCCACCGACCTCGTCATGGAATCGGTTCTGGCCGTGCAGTTCAGCATGACGGCAGAGAAGCTCCTTGAGGCGATCCACCCGCACCCGACGATGACCGAGATGGTCATGGAGGCTGCAGAAGGTTCGATCGGGCTACCTCTGCAATTGTGAATGCCCATAGTACCTGGTACTAAGGGGATTCACAATTGAGGACCAGCGGGCACGCGGGCACGACGCGCATCGCGGATGAGCTGGAGGACTGCTTTCTCCTCTTTCGCTACACGCTCCGCGGCAAAGTCGACGGCGTACACACGCCAGACAAGATCCTCAACGTCAGAGGATGACACAGCACGGTGAACAAGCTCCAGAAGTGTCTCGCCAGGCCGTCGCCGTTCTCCGACAAGGTCCTCGAGTGCTGAAGCGAGCCGGCCGTGCCGATCTTCCGCCCGACGGCGCAAGAGCAGGAATGCGAGCGCGACAGCCACACATATGCCTGCGACGATGCGCCAGTCGCGCACCAGGCGTGCCAGCACAGCCCGGAACGCCTCAAATGCCGACGTGACGGCGCTTCCACCCCGGGAGAGAAATCGGCCCAAGTCGTTGGCCGTCTGCACCTGTCTGGCCAGATCATACGTGATGACGTTCCGGTACCAGCCCATGCGAACGTTGTCGAGGACATTCGTGATCAGTGACACCTGCTGGAACGAACCAGGCGTTGGGTCGTAGCGGACCCAGTTGTCTCCTTCCAGGACTTCGACCCATGTATGCGCGTCCTTTGCCCGCACGATAAGATACCCCGAGGCGTTGTTCCATTCTGTGCCCACGAAGCCTGATACGAGACGGGCGTGCACTCCCTCGGTGCGCAGCAGCAGGACCATGGATGTTGCGAAGTGCTCGCAGTACCCCGTATGTCGATTGACGACAAAGTCCTCGACGGACGTTGCAGTCGGATTCAGTGAGTAGTCATAGTTGGCCAGGAGGTAGTCACGTGTCGCCTGCGCCTTCTCTGTGATCATCGAGCCCTGCACGACACGCGCTGCAATGTCTCTGAACGCCTGGGAGAGCTCGGGGACCTGAAGGTACCGTTCCAGCAGCGCCGGTCGGCGAGCCATGGTACTGTCGACTGGGAGAGTGTTCCGATCCAGCGACGAGACGTCGTACCGGATCGTCTTGTAGTATGGCGCATCCGTGAACAGGCTGCCTTCTGCATCGCGCCGAAGGTACTGAAACTGCCCTCGCACGCCGGTGATGTGTTCAAGCCCGAAGACGACGTCCGTCCCGGTCGGCTCAAGATACATGGTCGTCAGTGTGTCGGGTTGCTGATCTGTCACCACAAACGAATCGATCCCGGAAGATGCATACAGGGACTCGGGCCGACCAGCCGCGACCAGCCATTGCCTGCCGCTGAACGTCGTATAACGCATGCCTGAGATATACGCAGGCAGAGACAATCGTGGATCGCCCTGTCGAGGCTCGACACGCATGACAACGGTGTTGTCTTGCTGGACCTGTCCCGGCGTGATGGTCACATCCTTGGAGAACCCGGTCGTCTGTGCCACCAGCGCTGGACTGCCCTTGATGTATCCCAGCGTCCATCTGGGGAGCGCAACAAACACGCCGAACGCAAATACAAAAGAGATCAGTGCAAAGACCAGGACGGTTTGGTAGAAGCCTCTCCCGATCCTGGGCACCGGCCCTTCAAACTGCGCCATGATCAGGAGGAGCGTCGCCAGGAGAAACTCCGTCAGCAACAGGAATCCAAATGCGACGGAGATGGATCCTGCCGCCGAAAGGACTGTAACGAACACAGCAATAAGCACCAGGCCCTGGTAGTCGTTTGTCCCGTCGGTCAGCACGAAACGGCACGCCATCGCTGCGAGCATCGCCTGCCCCAGCAGCGCGAAGAGTGGCGTTCCCAGGACGGCGAGGACAAGGAACCAGACTAGCGGCAGAGCCTCAACAATACGTCGCGCCCAGCGTCCACGCACGTGACCGGACAGCGGCAGAGCAAGGAAAAACGCAGCACAATAGAACAGATACCAGGGGTCGACAATGCCGAGAAATCCGCAGGCTGTGAGGCTCAGCATGAATGCCAGCACGCGCCTGAGGTCCAGTGGCCTTCGCATGCGGCACCTGCAACAAATGCAATCTGGTCGTGTGTCACTCTGTGAGCCGGTGCTGGAAGTGACCGGTCGTCGCTGAACTCGACACAGGCCAATGTCTCCATGGCTCTCTGCCACGCTGCCCGTTCACGTCCGTCGACGAATGCGCCGGGAATGGCCAAAGCAAATGCTCCCCCTGTCTCGAAGACTGAGGTCAGAGCGCTCGCTAGCTTGGAAATACCGACCTCGAAAGCGTCAGCGTCGGGCCATACGGCACGCGCTGTGTCCAGGAAGAACAGTGTCTCCTGCTGATACCTCGCCTCCCGCTCTGTGATGTACGGTTCACCCCTGCGCGCGAACACCTTCCAGTCGATACGCCGCGCATCGTCTCCTTCCTGATACCGGCGCAGCGAGAAAAAGTCTCCGTCACCTCCGGCCCTGGCTTTCTCGAGGCGGTGCTCTCCGCGTTCCCCTTGCTGCTGAAGAGCTACAGGACGAACCTCGGGGTAGACGATGAGTTCCCCGCCGACATGTACTTCAACGCGCATCTCGACGATGCCAAAGGGAAACGTCGATGACAGCTCTGCCCACAATCCTGCTACCCGGCCTCGACGATGCATGGTCAGCAGGATCGGCAGCTCCCGCGTCGAACGGGACGCCACGAACGGGACGCCGAACGCCGGGGCGCCGCTCACGTCTCGTATGCGCACAGTGGTGAAGAACAGAGGAAATGAGCCAGCATTATGCACCCGGACTACAAGACGAGATGGACGGCCCATGATGACGTCATCCGCAGCCTCGAGCGCCACATCGACGTGCCGCAGGTTCACGACCGAAAGGAACCCAGAGTAGATCAGCGCCGACAGCAGAGCACTGAAGACCAGATACAGCAAGTTGTTGCCCGAATTGATTGCCACCGCACCGATGCCTGTGATCGCAAGGAAAAAGAGAAAACCGCTGCGCGTCAGACGCTCAGCCCGGTGATACCTCCTGAACCGCAGTTCGGCCAGACTCATCCCGATTGTGTTCTGGGGCCGCTTCCGTCATGCGGGAGCGGGCACCTGCTCGAAAATATGGTTAACGTCAGAGCGTGAGGCTCCCTTGCGGCTGCCTCGGCGCACGATACGGTGTGCCACAACATACGGGGCCATCGTCTTGATATCGTCGGGGACTACGAACACTCTGCCCTGTAACAGTGCCCACGCGCGGACTGCCCTGAGCAGGTCGATGGACCCACGGGGGCTGACGCCCACCTCGAACAGCTCCTCACCACGGGTCGCCTGAACAAAAGCCAGCAGGTAGTTCAGGATCGCGGGCGCTACCGTCACACGGTCGACCGCATCCTGGACTTCGAGGACCTCTTCCACGGACGCGACCGGATCCAGGCGGACGACACGCTGGCGAACCGGACGTTCGGTCAGGATGCGCCGTTCCGCCTCCGTATCAGGGTAACCGATGCCCATACACAGCTGGAAGCGGTCCAGCTCGCTTTCCGGCAGGGGGTAGGTACCTGCGTACTCGACCGGGTTTTGAGTCGCGATGACAAAGAACGGCTCCGGGAGATCCCATGTCGTCCCGTCGATGCTGACGCGCCGGTCGTTCATGGCTTCGAGCAGGGCCGATTGGGTCTTGGGACTGGCCCTGTTGATCTCGTCTGCCATGACAACGTTCGCAAAGATGGGGCCGCGACGAAATCGGAACTCGCCGGTCACGGCCTCGAACACATTCACGCCCAGAATATCGGCAGGCAGGAGGTCGGACGTGAACTGGATCCGGCTATAGGAAGCGCCGATGGACTGGCCCAGTGCCTGTGCCAGTGTCGACTTGCCGACACCGGGCACATCCTGCAGCAACAGATGTCCGCCAGCGATCATGGGGACCAGAGCCAGCAGGACCTGTTCATGTTTGC
>JBAQYC010000002.1:0-1656 GCA_049299835.1 Candidatus Cryosericum sp.
CCTTTACTGAGATTAAGCAAAGGTACGCCCGGTCGCCATAAGTCGGGGGCAAGTCTGCGAAACATCGACCGCAATTTCTGTGCTGGTACGGCCAGAATGATGGCGTCGGCACAACGCCAGGCTGTCACGAGGTCATCGGTCAGCTCGACGTTGTCCTGCAATGGCACGCCGGGGAGATAAAGCGTATTCTCCCGGGCTTCGCGCAATGCCATGAGCGTGTCTTCTCCGTGTACCCAGAGT
The DNA here is from genome assembly GCA_049299835.1 of Candidatus Cryosericum sp. Taxonomy (GTDB): domain Bacteria; phylum Caldisericota; class Caldisericia; order Cryosericales; family Cryosericaceae; genus Cryosericum. The sequence goes on from JBAQYC010000002.1 coordinate 241, forward strand.
GTGACGCTCGCCCTGACCGCTGCCAGATTAGCTATTGTAGTTCCCCATGCTCCCGCACCAACAACACAGATGCGGGTCATGTGTCGACCTCCATGTGAACGTCGGCACAGACTTGTCTTAGCCCTGCCATCACTTCATCGATTGCCACCTGGGGACAAGAAGTCCCACTGGCAATTCCCACGATGTCATCACAACTCAGCCCCAGACCGGGCAGGACGGCGGCCTCTGTCACCAGATGCGTTCTTGGGCATGACGAGACCGCCACAGCCACCAGCCTTCTCGTGTTGGCACTGGAACTGTCACCCAGGATCAGCATAACGGTACAACGTTTGGCCAGAGCGACGACTCCGTCCTGCCGCCGCAGTACTTCAGGGCACAGCGTCAACTCTTCGATTACCTCGATTCCCCTCCCTCGAAACCATTCCAGGACCTGTCTTCTGAACTCGCGAGACTGTGTCGTCTGATAGACAACTCCCACACGGGGAACTGATATGTCGAGAGCAACCAGATCCTGCTCCGAAGACACCACGTTGAGAAGCTGATGTCCGGCAGCCTCCACGAGATAGCGTGTCTCTCGATGTTCTTTGTCACCGACGACAACGACAGGGACGCCTGCATCTGCAAACCTCCTTGCGGCGTCGCGAGCCCTGTTCACGATAGGACAGGTCAGATCGCGTACAAATCTTGCTCCGGCAATCCTTCCATGGCGTTCCAGCGACGTGGAACCGTGAGCAGGAAGAAGAACCGTCGCAGTGCTCAGTTCCTCATCACTCAACAGTTCTACAGATCGCAGGCCCATGGAACTGAGCCGATTCATCTCGCCGACATTGTGAAGAAGGGTGTCTGTCGCCGCTACTGTTGCCTCAGAGAACAAGGCCGCCTCGGTGGCGTCAATCGCTCGCCGGATTCCCGAACAATATCCCAGGTCATTTGCCAGCACAACGCGCATGTCAGGCGTGTCCCTGTTCCTGCAGCGTTCGAATACAATTCATGATGTCCATACTGATTTCCGTCAGATCTTCCTTGTGACTCTGCCGTTCCGGCGCAAGGTGATACATGACTGGCTGACCTATCCGCACGGTAATGCGACCGATCCTGGGAAGCTTCCTCTGCCTCGGCCAGCACTCGTATGAACCGATGATGGCCATTGGGACCACGGGTGCTCCCGACTTCACTGCCAGGAAAGCCGCCCCGTTGTGAGGATTCTGAAGGCATCCATCTGATGACCGCGTTCCTTCGGGGTAAATCATACACAGGTCTCCGTGGTCCATTATGGCCAGCAGTGTCTGAAGAGCGCCTTTGTCAGCCAGAGATTCCCTGTCGATACGCACGCCACCCAGACGGTGTATGAACGGCCTCAACAATGGCTGCTGGTAGATCTCTTTGCGGGACAGACTGTAGACCTTGCGCGGGATT
>JBAQYC010000003.1:0-2554 GCA_049299835.1 Candidatus Cryosericum sp.
CAATACCGGTCTGTACGGTGCGACGACGGGAGGCACGGGCCACTCCAATACGGTCGAGACGCCGGTCCTGCCGATCGTTCTGGGGCCCGAGGAGCCACCTGTGGTCGTTCCTCCGCCACCCTCCATCGCCATCAACGTCACGGCTCCGGATCCTCTGTGTGTGGAAGCGTACCTGCCCTACCAAGTCTGTTTCACGAATGGAGTCCCGCCTTACAAGTACACCGTGGACTTTGGTGACGGCACGCCGGTCATCACCGGGACAACGTCGTCCTCGTGCGTGACACTTGAACACGCCTATCTGGAACTCCGGCAGTATACGTTCTCGGTTACGGTCCACGACAGCAAGGGCATGGAGAGCACACACACCGAGACTTTCATGCCTGTGGACTGCACCGAGAAGGTCGTCGTGTACCACCACAACTTCTTCATCGGATATCCAGACGGCACCTTCCAACCGGACGGCAACGTCACTCGAGCTGAAGTGGCTGCTGCCATGTCACGCGCACTGGGCCTCGGCTGGACTACCGAACCATCCGGCTTCTCTGATCTGAAGGCGACCCATTGGGCAGCCGGATTCATCACGCTCATGACACAGGAAGGCTTCATGACGGGCGACCCTGATGGAAGGTTCAGGGCGGACGAACCGATGACGCGCGAAGAGGCTGCCGCCGCATTCCTGCGCATCGCCGGCATGTCGCCGGTCCTCAACCCCAGCTCGTCTTCCTTCAAGGACGTGCAGCCGATGTCCTGGTCAGCAGGGTACATCGAGGCGGCACGTACTGCCGGACTCCTCGCGGGCTATCCCGACAACACGTTCAGGCCCGCTGACCTCCTGTCCCGCGCCGAGTTTGCAACACTCGCAAGCAACGCGCTCGGTCGAGTGCTGACCACGACGAACACACGGGTGAACCCACAGTACGAAGTGAAGTGGCCGGACGTGCCCGCTGACTTCTGGGCATACAACTACATCCTTGAAGTGTCGACGCCCCACACGGTCACCAGCCCGACGCGCCTGACACGTATCATCACCCTGAAGGACCGCAAGATCCCGCTCTTCTCGGAAGGGGACAACGGCATCATCACCTTCCTGCACCTGGGTGACACGATCACCGCCATCGTCCCGGTGGACGGTCTCCAGGCGGACGGCTCCGATCCTGCTCCGCGCCAGGTGAAGGTCCGCATCCTCAATCACGAGCGGCCCTAAGGGATAAGCACAAGATCACACCGGCCGGTCCGCCCAGAGGGCGGACCGGCTTTTCTATTGGGCAGAAGCCTCTGCGTCGTGGTCGGGCAGGATCTGCTCCAGATGGCGCAGACGAGGAATGAAGAATCCCGCCAGCGTAACGACCGAGGCAGCCGTGGCGCTCAACAGGTATATCACCGCCATTCCGGCGCCTGCGCCGGTCCCGACGACACGCGAGAAGACGGGGACCAGTGCACCGCCGGGACGCATCGCCGGTTCGAACACCCTGTCGGCCAGGGGACCCGATAGCAGCGTGGCGATTGGCATAACCATCCAGGCGATCATGCGTCTTGCCGAGAACACACGGCCCTGCAAGCCTGCAGGCACCTTGGCCTGCCAGATCGACTGGGAAAGACCGTTTACCATTGTCCCAACGCATTGGGACACCAGAAAGCCTGCTGACCAGATGATCGGACCGCGCCCAAAGAAAACACACAAACCCATCACCATAAAGTTCAGGGGATCGCCAAGCAGGATGCCGCGCACCTTGGCTTTCGGTCCGCCCCACGCGCCGAGCAGGAACCCACCAAGCGCACCGCCGATGCCGGCCGCCGACTGGGCAAACCCGAGAGCTGTGGCGTTCTGGCCCGTTCGGGCCAGGACCATGGGTGTGAATAGCGGGTTGGACAGTGAGATCATGAAGTTGGAGACGGCGAAGACACTGACGAGCGACAACAGGGGTCCACGCTCGCGGATGAACCTGAGGCCGAACGTCATCTGCCTCCACATGGACTCCTGCACGGATGCGTCCGGGACGTGATGCGGGATCTCCACGGAAAACAGGGCGAGAACAGCTACGCCGAACGTGGCGATGTCGATCGTCATGATGCCCCCGACGTGGATGAAACGGATCAAGAATCCAGCCAGGATCGGTGCAACGATATACGAACCGCTGTCAGCCAGAGACATCAGCCCGCTGGCACGCGCGTAGTGCTCCTTGGGCATCATCTGCGAGATTGCGGCCGAGTAGGCCGGCCACTGGAATGCGGAACCGATGCCCTGCATTGCAGACGCAACGTAGAGGTGCCAGATCTGCAGGTGTCCCGAAAGATATAGCACGAGGACCACGGCGGTAGCCGTCACGGCCACCAGGTCCGACAACATCATGGTCAGCTTGCGGTTCCATCGGTCGACATATACGCCCGCAAGCGGGGTCGCCGCGATAGTCGCCCCGAGGAAGAAGAAATCGACCAGGGCCAGAGATGTTGCAAGACCAGTCTTCTGGTAGGCCCAGATACCGAGCGCAAATGCCGTCATGGCCGAGCCGATCATCGAGAGGACCTGACCTGACCACACCAGCAGGAAAGCCCG
>JBAQYC010000004.1:0-2525 GCA_049299835.1 Candidatus Cryosericum sp.
AGATGGGGGTCACTCAGCTGAATAACAGTCCCTCCGTCCCACTCGACGGGCAGCCCGGAAATCCTCGTCTCGATCCGGCGTATGAGGAGCATATGCGGCTCGACGACCGCGGCCTCCAGGAACAGCGCAGCAATCAGAGCCAGCACCCAGAACAGGCGCCTGTGTCTGTGGGCTGTCACCGAGGGGGCGATTCGTTCAGCCGGCATGACGTGAGCGTGATCAACGTCAATTCTGGTCGGCACATAAACCGTACGGGAATGTGGCTCATGCCCATCCCGGCGTTGACATAGAAGAGCGTGTCGCCCAGCTGGTACAAGCCTTGCGCGAAGCGGGTACCGTATCGCGAAGGGACTCGCAGGGCACCGACAAAGGGGAGGCGGACCTGCCCTCCATGGGTATGGCCGGCAAGGACCAGTCGCGCAGCAGGACGCTGTGCCAGTTCTTCAAATGCCTCGGGAGCATGAGTCAGCACAAGCGCGAATGCCGAGTCGGGGATACCCTTGAAGCTTGCATCCAGGTCGGTATGTCCGAAGTACGGGTCATCAGTACCAACAAGCCAAATAGGGTCACCATGTCGCCGCAGTACAACATTTTGATTTACCAGAACTCGAATACCTGTTTCCGCCCGGAGGCGCTCGTGCCACGCAGCAATGCTCTGTCTTGTCGGAAAAGCCCGATGGTCCCAGTTGCCAGGTACGACGACCACCGGCACCTTGGCGGTGGAACGCAGGTCTCTCAGGAATGCAAGACATGCCGATGTCTGATCTGAGCGGTCGATCAGATCGCCTGTTATGACGATCAAGTCGGGATGCTCTCTCCCGATTACATCGATTGCCGTCCGATAGGATCGTGAAATGCCATGCAGGTGCAGGTCCGACAGTTGAGCAATCTTCATCCCGTCAAAACCGGTCGGCAACCAGGGAGATGAAATCTTCAACCGGCAAACGCCCAGATGAAACGGCTCCAGCAGAAAACCGTCTACCAGGGCTGCACCTGCAAGCGCACTGCATACGATCTCTGTCGCTCTTATCGTCGTTGACCTGTTCATGTGTATTCTCTCCAGCGGTCGTGGCTGAAACGCAACACTGCGAGTATAGCGGTACAAACAGGAAGGAACAATCGTACAGAGTGAAAGCCATGATGGCGGCGTCAGCACGCCGCCATCATGGCTAAGGAAGGAGGATGACTATGTCGCCTCCTGCGTCGCAAGTTGAGGACTAGAGCACGCCGATCTGCTTCGCCTCGAATGCCAGTCTCTCTCTGAACTTCGGATGCGCTATCGCGACAAGGGACAGCGCCCGCTCACGCACGCTCTTCCCTTTCAAATGTGCTGCACCAAACTCAGTGACAACGTAATCCGTATCCTGGCGAGGTATGGAGACGAAACTGCCTGGGCTGAGCATCGGTACGATGGTCGAGATCTCATCCTCCTTCACGGATGAGCGCAGCGCGACGATCCCTTTTCCCCCACGGGACAGTGTGGCGCCACGATGCATGTCCAGTTGACCGCCGGTGCCCGTGTAGTGCCGGTATCCAATCGACTCGCTGCACACCTGCCCCGTCAGGTCGACCTGGAGCGACGTATTGATGCTCACCATGCGATCGTTCTGGGCAACCACGTAGGGATCATTCACATAGGCACCTCGAAGAATCTCGACGCTGACGTTCTGGTCGACGAACTCGTAAAGACGCTGACCACCCATAGCAAAGGCGCCGACGATCTTCCCTTTGTGAAGCGTCTTCTGAGTGTTGTCGATGATTCCTGCCTCGACGAGGTCGACGATGCCATCGGTGATCATCTCCGTATGAATCCCCAAGTGCTTCTTGCCGGAGAGAAACTTCATGATAGCGTTCGGAATGCCACCGATGCCAATCTGCAGAGTCGCTCCATCGTCGATCAGCTCCGCAATGTTCTCCCCAATGCGCTGTTCCACCTCGGTCGCTTCGATGGCAGGAACAGTAAGGAGTGACGCATTATTCCTCACCAGCAGGTCAACGTCATCGACGTGAACCTGCGTGTCTCCAAAGGTCCTGGGAAGGTTTTCGTTGATCTCCAGCACAACAAGGTCAGCAGATTCCACCATCTCTTTCTCATATACCAGGCACAGGGAAAGGGACATGAAACCGTGGCTGTCTGGAGGCGTGGCGGTACCCACGAACACGTTAATGTGCTCTGCCTGGATCTTCTCTCTTCCTGCATTATGCAGATTGTTGGGGATGAAGGAGACGAGCCCTTTCTTATAGAGCTCACGTTCGGGCCCCCCGAAATACCAGCTCTCCATTCGGAATTTGGCATCGGCGCCTGCCCCCACGTCAGCAAGGAATGGGTAGTCCTTAAGGAGAAGGCAGGACACGACTTTGACGTCATGCACACGATCCCGGATACCGTGCAGCGACGACAGGAAGCCCTGTGGCTGCGCCGCCGCCATCCCTACCACCACCGTGTCTCGTGACATGATCCGGCCAAGAGCGTCGTCCATCGAGACAACCTTGTTCATCCAGGATCCCTGTTGCATGGTTCCCTC
>JBAQYC010000005.1:0-9991 GCA_049299835.1 Candidatus Cryosericum sp.
ATGTCCCCTGGACAAGAAAAGGGATGCCCTGCATCGCACGTGCCTGCTCAGCAAAGCAGTCGATGAAGGCAGCACCTATCGCTCTTCGCTTCTTCTCGGGGTCCGTGATGTCCTTCAGAGACGCGAAGAATCGAGCGGAGGCGTCGATGCGCACAAGAGGCATGTCAAACTGACGGTGGAATACAGACTCGACGCGGTCGCCTTCTCCGACTCTGAGGAGCCCGGTGTCGACAAACACGCACGTGAGGCGATCGCCGATAGCGCGGTGGACCAGTGTTGCCGCGACCGAACTGTCGACACCTCCCGAGAGGGCGCAGAGCGCGCGCTTATCGTCGATTAGCGAGCGGATATCCTCGATGGCATCGTCCACAAACGCAGACATCGTCCAGTCGCCGGAGCAACCCACCACGTCGAAGAGGAAGTGGCGCAGGACGTTGCGCCCGACGGGCGTATGAACCACCTCGGGGTGGAACTGTAAACCATATTGATGCTTCTCAGGATTCTCCATGGCGGCAACAGGACAAGCGGCAGTCGACGCGGTAGCCCGGAAGCCCCGGGGGATCGTGCCGATGCGGTCAGTGTGACTCATCCAGCAGGAGGTCTCGGTCGCGAGGCCGCAGAATAGAAGAGAGTCCGCATCGAGCCGGACGGTCGTCTTGCCATACTCGCCTGCAGGAGCGTGTTCCACGGACCCTCCAAGCAGTGTGGCCATCAGCTGGGCTCCGTAACAGATGCCAAGAACCGGTATCCCAGCTTCGAGAACAGCTCTGTCACAGACAGGGGCAGACGTGGCGTAGACGCTGGCAGGGCCGCCGGACAGGATGATCGCTTTTGGGTCCCTGCCGGACAGCGTCTCGAATGGCGTGTCAAACGGGATGATCTCACAGAATACATGAAGTTCACGGACCCGGCGTGCGATGAGCTGGGTGTACTGACCGCCGAAGTCCAGGATCAGGACAAGTTCGTGCTTGGTGGTAGCGTTCATTCCGGGCTGTAGTTCGGGCTTTCGCCCGTCATGTCGACGTCATGGGGAAGCGACTCGCGAAGGCCGGCTCCCGTGATCCGTACGAAGCGGGACTCACTGCGGAGGAGATCAAGCGTCGGTGTGCCGCAATAGCCCATGCCGGCTCGCAGACCACCAAGCAGCTGATACAGGACATCGTGGACTGATCCTTTCAGGGGGACACGACCCTCGATGCCCTCGGGCACCAGCTTGAACCGCGTATCCTGGAAGTACCGGTCACTGCTTCCCTGCTCCATTGCACCAAGCGATCCCATGCCCCGATAGGTCTTGAACTGTTTGTTCCCCACTGTGACGATCTCGCCCGGGCTCTCCACTGTGGCGGCGAGAAGGCCGCCGAGCATGACGGTATTTCCTCCGGCTCCAACGGCTTTTACTATATCGCCGGAGTACCGGATGCCCCCATCGGCGACAATGGGAATGTCATGGCGCTGGGCTTCCAGTGCACACTCATAAATGGCGGTTATCTGGGGCATGCCCACTCCTGCAATGATACGAGTCGTACAGATCGAACCCGGACCTATGCCGACTTTCACTGCATCAGCGCCGGCGATGACCAGGTCGCGGACCGCCTCGGGGGTCGCTACGTTGCCCGCCAGGATGGGGACGATGGGAAATGCCTGTCTGAGGAGGGCTACCGCCCTGACGATGCCAAGAGAATGACCGTGGGCACTGTCGAGGACCAGCAGGTCTGCACCTGCTTCGACGAGCGAGCGAGCCCGTGCGAGAAGGTCGGTTGCTGCGCCAACCGCAGCTCCCACAAGCAGTCTGCCCTTGTCGTCCGTTACAGCCTCGGGGCATGCCAGGGTCCGGGTAATCTCGGCGACCGTGGCAAAACCGGCCAATTGTCCATCTGCGTCAGTCAAGGCAAGTTCATGTATTCCCCACCTTGTCAGATGTGCCAGGAGGCCGGGGGCATCCAGGGCTGGTGGAATGGAAATCTTCGAGCTTGTCTGGAGAAGCTGCGAGAGAAGAGTCGACGGCTCTTCAAAGGCAAGGTCCGAGGGAGTGACGAAGCCAACCAGCCGGCGTCCTTCCATGAGCGGCAGAGCGAACACATTGAACCGTTCCAGCAGGTCATGGGCCTCGAGAACGGTCTGCCGTGGATCGAGGTGAGCTATAGAGGAAGACGTGTGTATGTGGATAGACTTGACTGCGGCAACTTCGCCAGCCTGACGTTCGGCGGGCATGTTCTTGTGGATGATGCCGATACCGCCTTCCAACGCCATCGCTGCTGCCATTGTGGACTCGGTGACAGTGTCCATGGCGGCACTGACGATCGGGATGTTCAGATGGATCGAGCGCGTAAGCTGCGTGCCGAGGTCGACGTCGCGTGGCAGGACGTCTGACTTTCCGGGAATCAGCAGGACATCATCGAAGGTCAAACCCTCTCGTGCAAATTTGTCATCCATCGTTCCTCCCAGTGGCAGGCGATCTTGCCGGACCGATTCTCGTGGTGTCTGGATCAATGTGAATAGCCTAGCGGGCGCTGGCGTAGTTGTCAACGAGGGGCAGTGAGACAATCCCTGCGCCGGTGGAGGGACCAGGGCGGATTCGTCTTCAATGTCAATTTGCATGCATGTCACGTATCGTTGTTGACAGAGAGCCCCCGGCCCTATAATTCGAGCATGCGTCCAAGTCAGGATGCACGTCAGAGAGGATCAGACTGGAACAATCGGGCAGTCACCGCAACGTCCCTGCCGCGGGACCTCCACACCGATACGATGCGGGAGGAACGCATGATAATGGCAGGGCAGAGTGATGCTGAGCGCGCCCGAACTGGGGCGAGGATAACGCGGAAGGTGGCAGGGGCAAATCTGGGTTTGTCGCTGCTGAAGATTCTGGCGGGCTGCTTCGGCCACAGCCAGGCTGTGCTGGTCGATGGAGTGCATTCGGCATAGGACTTTGTGACCGATATCCTTCTCCTTGTCAGCCTTCGCATTGCTGCCAAACCACCCCATTATCACCGTCATCGTCGCCGTGTTGATTATCAAGTTTGCTCCAGGTATCTTCCTGCCGAATATCAACATTCCCATTGGTCGAAGCGTGAACAAGGGTGTGATAGAGAGCATCAGGGAAGCAGCCGAATCGATTCCGGGAATCCAGGATGCGCGCAGGATTCGCACACGGTTCGAGGGCAGTGATCTTATCGTCGATCTTCATCTCGACGTTCAGCCGACCATCTCCGTCGCCTCAGGGCACGAACTTGCCGATCAGGTCGAAAAACACTTCAAAGCGTCCATTCCAACGGTCGATGAAGTTGTCGTTCACGTGGAGCCGGGTGCGCCCTACAAGACGACGCGCCCGGGCTCCTGAAGGATCCTATGGGCTGCCGGGCAGCAGATTCTGGAGCCAGCTTCCCAGCGCTCTGAGATCGATCGGAGGTAGTCTGACAAACAGGGGTGCCATCAGGGGGTAGATCCGGCTCTCGCTCAGGAGAGAGGTCGAGATGGAAACGGGCAGAAGATGTGCCACGAGTCCTAACAGGAGTCCAGTGATGGCGATCTTGATGATCGAAGAGAGAATGATGGCGGGTACGGCGATCAGAATATACAGGAGCAGATAAGTAACAATGTAGTAGGCAACTGTAGCAAGGCCCTGGTTTGGTAGCTTGATGAAGCTGACGTAGTATGGCGTCAGCGAGGCCGTCAGGAGGGCAGACAACCCGATGGCCAGCAGGGATATGCCGATCTTGCCCTGCCTGGCAAAAAGGTTCCGGGCGATGATGATCGCCGCAGCTATGACAAGAAGCGTGTCAAACAACACTGGGCACCTCCGATGAGACTGTTCAAACATCTCCAGTATGGGTCCAGGTCGTGTTGCGTCAACAAGTTGTGATGTCCAGAGTGGCGGTCGCCGTTGGATGGGGCCGGTTCCTCGGTATACTGAACCACGCGCTCTGTGGCCGACGAGTGGATATCTGCCGACCGTACCCTTTGATCTTCGCTGCACATGAAAAGGAGATAGACGTGGGATACTTCATCGATCTGCTGTTGTTGTTTGTGAGACGCCCCGCCGAGGGACTGCGCCGGATTCGTGAGCATCCGTCCATACTTGCGGCCCTGATTGCCTTGCTGCTGACAGGAGTCATGGATGCGATGAGCTTTCGCCTTATGGACGTTGTCGGTCTCCTGAAATCCGCAGGTCTCACGAGCCAGATGACAGATGCTCTTACGCAGGCCCAGCAAGCTCCAGGGACGTTCTGGGCGTTTGTGACTGAACCCTTCTTCCTCGTCATGTTGTCGGTCGTCATCATCGACGCCGTGGCGCAACTTGCATGGAAGCGTACGGCGGCCCCGCACATGTACGTTGCTCTCAGCTTCTCCGGGCTGGTGGGAGCGGCTTTGCGAGTGATCGGGATCCTGCTGACCGGTGTTGCAGGCGGTGTCGTTCTCGACATCTTCGCGTATGGGGCCGTCCTTTATGTGCTCGTTATGGGAGTCCTGGCGGTCCGGCTGTACTACGAGAAGAGCACAGCAAAGGCACTTGTCGTCTACCTCTTGCCGACGCTCCTTGGAGTCGGTGTGCTGGTGCTTCTCACCTTGACTGTCGGCGGAGCGATCTGATGCCCGTAGATTTCGAGGGAGATCTCAACCCTCAGCAGCTGAGGGCCGTGGAGGAATGCAAGGGTCCCTGTCTCGTGCTTGCGGGCGCGGGCTCCGGCAAGACCAGGGTCATTACGTACAAGCTCGCGTATCTCCTCGCCAAGCGTGGCATTGCCCCGTCGCACATCATGGCCGTCACATTCACCAACAAGGCTGCCGGGGAGATGCGCTCGCGTGTCGACGCACTCCTTGGGACAGACCTGTCCCGCAAAGGACTCTGGATCGGGACGTTTCATTCACTGTGTGGTCGCATCCTGAGAGAGCAGATCGAGAAACTCGGGCTGGGCTACACGAATAAATTCGTCATCATCGATGAAGATGACCGCACGCGCCTCGTACGGCAAGTCCTCAAGGAACTGAACATGGACCCGAAGACCTACGAGCCGCAGAAGATCGTCTATCGGATCTCCGACGCAAAATCGAATCTGGTCGGTCCTGAGGAGCTCTCCGACTACGGATACAGCTACATCGAGAAGGCGACGGCGACCGTCTACAAACTCTATCAGAAGCGCCTCGAGCAAGGGAATCTGCTGGACTTCGATGATCTCATCGCGCTGGTCATTCGGTTGTTCGACAAGTGTCCGGAGGTCGAGGAACACTACAGCTCGAAGTTCGAGCACGTGCTTGTGGATGAGTACCAGGATGTGAACAAGATGCAGTATGAACTGGTCAAGCGGCTGTCGAAGGTGCACGGCAACGTCACTGTCGTTGGTGACGACGACCAGAGCATCTACGCGTTTCGCGGGGCCAACAGCAAGCTCATTCTCGGGTTCGAGAAGGACTACGCTGGCGCCACGGTGGTCAAGCTCGAGCAGAACTACCGTTCAACGCAGAGCATCCTGGATGCCGCCAATTCCCTGGTGGCACGCAACCGGACGCGTTTTGGAAAGAAGCTCTGGACCAACAATGGAACAGGCACCGCCGTTCGTCTGTTTGAAGCTCTGACGCCGGAAGAAGAGGCCGGTTTCGTCGCATCCAGTATTGATGCCTTGGTCAGAGGTGGCGCAGATCCTCGGGACATGGCTGTCATCTACCGGATGAACAGTCAGTCTCGCCCGATCGAGGAAGCGTTGCTTGCCTCGAACATCCCCTATCAGATCGTCGGCGGGCTGAAGTTCTACGAACGACAGGAAGTGAAGGACGTCCTTGCGTATCTCCGGCTTGGATTCAACCCCAGCGACAACCTTGCATTCGAGCGTGCCATGAGCCGGCCGTCCCGGGGTTTTGGCGACAAAAGCCTCTCCGAGTTGAAACAGCTGGCGGCGGATCATGGCACGTCGTGGTTCGCGGCGCTGCCCGAGTGGATCAGCAAGACAAAGGCCGGCAAGACCAGGGAAAAACTGGAGGCATTCGTGGATCTCATTGTACATATCGGTTCGTCCAGCGAGTCTGCCATAGCAGCCGCCAACCTCGTGTTTGCATCGTCCGGACTTCTCGAGCAGTACCAGGGCGAAGGCGCAGAAGCCGACTTTGAACTGCAGTCGAGACGTGAAAACCTCGGAGAGTTCATGCGCACGGTCGATGAGTTCGACCGAATGAGTGAGGACAGGTCGCTCGGGGCCTACTTGTCACAAGTTGCGCTGGTCCAGGACCAGGACAGCATGAAGTCGGGCATGAGCAGGGGTGTCCTGCTCATAACGGCACACTCTGCCAAAGGTCTCGAGTTCAGCGATGTGTTCGTGGTCGGCGCCGAAGAAGGAGTCTTTCCACACCGGCGAGCACTGGACAGCACTGCCGACATCGAAGAAGAGCGTCGGCTGTTCTATGTGGCATGTACGCGCGCGCGCAAGGAGCTGTCCATAACGTACTGTACACAGCGCACCAGCTACTACGGCTCGGGATTCCAGGAACCATCGCGTTTCATCAAAGAGATGCAACTGACAAGGGAGAAAGTCGCAGGAATGTCTTCTCACGAGCGTCCCGAACTTATCGACGGTGACACGGTCATGCACAACATCTTTGGCGCCGGGAAGGTCCTGGAGGTATTCTATGATGGCAGTGACCAGTTTGTGGTCATCGATTTCAAGAAGGTTGGCATCAAGAAACTGGCCGCACAGTATGCCCAGCTTAAAAAGGTTTAACGGACAGCGCCGACCGATCTGCGCAGTGCTGCTCTTTCTTTATTGTACTGTCTGTGTATGATAGTAAAATGAAATTGTCACGACGCAATCAAGTTTTTTTGGCTTCGGGGAGGTGCTCATGGTCGGCTTCTGGATAACAATGGCAGTCGTCTGTGTCGTGGTAGACGCTTTCCTTCCCTACTACCTGCTCATATGGTTCTCGGGCGGAGCTGTCGCAGCGCTCTTGTTCTCCTGGGCCGGGTTCAACACGTCAGTGCAGTTCCTCGTGTTCTTTCTGGTATCGCTTGCGCTCATGGCACTCGTTGGGCGCTACATCAACTCGCGTTTGTTGAGAGGTGGTTCCAAGATGCGAACGAATACTGAAGAAATGATAGGCAAGACGGCCAGCGTCGTCATGGCTATTGAAGCTGGCGGTGCGGGGCGCGTTGCCCTCAAGGGTACGACCTGGAGAGCTATTCTCAACGATGAGACGGCTGTTGCAGTCGTGGGCGACAAGGTTATCGTCGCATCGATCGAGGGTGTCACTTTGACCGTGAGAAAGGAGTAGGAGGTACTCATGCCAATACCGTGGTCCATTATCTGGTGGGTCGTTGGAATTGCTGTTGTTGTGATCTTTGCGTTGCGGTACATTCTGATTGTCCGTCAGAGCACTGCAGTCATCGTTGAGCGCCTGGGGAAGTTCAGCCGTGAGCTGAAGCCCGGCCTGCATTTCCTGATCCCCATCCTCGACAGCGTCAGGGCGGTCGTCGACTTGCGTGAACAGGCGTGGGACTATCCACCCCAGGCTGTCATCACGAAAGATAACGTTCCTACCAGTATCGACATCGTTCTGTACTACTATCTCACGGACCCCGTGAAATCGGTCTACGAGGTACGCAACCTCAACGAAGCCATCCTGAAGCTTACAATGACATCGATACGCAACATCTCGGGCAGCCTGAACCTTGATGAGCTGCTGGTCTCGCGCGAAAACGTCAACAACGAGCTGACCCAGATCGTCGACGTTGCGACGGATCCATGGGGTGTCAAGGTAACGCGTGCGGAAATCAAGTCAGTGAACCCACCTGCAGAGATCCTTGAGGCCATGACGCGGCAGATGAAAGCCGAACGCAGCAAACGTGCTGCCATTCTCGAAGCCGAAGGATTCAAGGAAGCCGAGATCAACAAGGCCGAAGGAGAGAAGCAGGGTGCTATTCTTCGTGCTGAGGCCAATCGTCAACAGAGGATCCTTACTGCTGAGGGTGAGGCACAGGCACTGATTACAGTCGCCAACGCTCGCAAGCAAGCGGTGATTGCGTACTTCCAGGGTATCCATGAGGGTGGCGCCACCAATGACGTGCTTGCGCTGAAATACATGGAAACGCTTGAAACCATCAGCGCAAACCCGGCCAACAAGGTGTTCATGCCCTACGAGAGCAGTGCGCTCATGGGGAGTCTCGGCACCATCAAGGAACTCTTCAAGGACATTCCGTCAGCGGTCGCTGCGCCGACTCCGCCGGCGAAGGGCAAGTAGCTCGAACTGACTGCGGTGAGAAGCGCCGGTCGCAAAGGCCGGCGCTTTTTTGCATTGTCGCATCTAGTCATGCGTTGCCCCACCCCCGTTGTATTTTTCCCTTCAGTTGATAGCATAAAAACTAGTCGTATGTGCGACAAATCCTTAGGAGAAAGGGGAGGCTATTCTATGAAGAAGGCACTGTCACTTGTCTTGATAGCGGTATTCCTGGTCTCGTTCTTTAGTGGAATGTCTGTCACTCCGTCAGCAAAGGCAGTTGCTCAGGAGGTAACGTACAACCTGGGAACTGAGCCCGCTGCAATCGATCCGGCTATCACTACCGGAATTCCAGAAGCCAACATTGAACTGCAGGTGTTCGATGGACTGACGCGCATCGACAACAAGAACACGCCACAACCGGCGATCGCGAAGAGCTGGACGATCTCCAAGGATCGGAAGACGTATCTGTTCACGCTTCGCGACGCGTACTGGACGAACGGGACGCCCGTCACTGCATACGATTTCGAGTATGCCTGGAAGCGTGCGCTCAGCCCGGAGATCGCCTCCGAATACGCCTATCAGCTCTATTACGTGTATGGCGGCGAAGCGTTCAACAAGTCCATCAAGGTCGGCAGCAAGTACTACGTTCAGGCTGTCGATGCCAAGGGCAATCCTCTAACGAAGAAGGAAGGTGACAAAGAGGTAGCGGTTCCCGACATGAAGAAGGAGATCGACCCCGGCAAGAACGTGGGCGTCAGGGCGCTGAACGCCAAGACGCTCAAGGTGTATCTCCAGTCGCCCACCGTCTACTTCCTCAACCTGACGGCGTTCCCTACGCTGATGCCGGTCTGCAAGGCCGTCGTCAGCAAGAACGACAAGTGGGCCTCCGACGTCACGACGTATGTGACGAATGGACCGTTCAAGCTCACGGAGTGGTCGCATAACGAGAAGATGGTCTTCGTCAAGAACCCGACATACTGGGACAAAAACACGGTCAAGCTCACCAAGATCACGTACTACATGGTCGAAGATGAGTCGACTGCGCTTTCGATGTTCCAGAGTGGCCAGCTGGACGCTGCGGCCAACGTGCCCGTCTCGGAGCTGCCCAAACTGGTCGCCTCCGGCGATGCACAGATCCTTCCGTACCTGGGCACCTACTACTACCTGGTCAACGTGACCAAGAAGCCGTTCAACGACGTCCGCGTCCGCAAGGCCTTGCTGCTTGCGATAAACCGTGCAGGCATCACAAAGTCCATCACCCAGGGCGGGCAAGTCCCTGCGCTGGCATATGTTCCCTACGGCATTGCAGACGCGCTTCCCGGCAGCGATTTCCGCAAAGCTTCCCAGGAGAGCTTCTTCAAAGACAACGATCTGGCGACTGCCAAAGCACTGCTCGCCCAGGCCGGCTATCCGAACGGCAAGGGGTTCCCCGCTTTCACGCTGCTCTACAACACCTCCAACGCACACAAGTCCATCGCCGAGGCGATCCAGCAGATGTGGAAGAAGAACCTTGGTATCACCTGCACTCTCAAGAGCGAGGAGTGGGGTGTCTACATGGACGACCGTCAGCACCTCAACTACAGTGTTGCGCGTGCCGGCTGGATCGGTGACTACATGGACCCCAACACGTTCCTGGACATGTGGGTGACCGGTGGTGGCAACAACGACACCGGCTGGAGCAACAAGTCGTACGACGCTCTCATCGCGAAGGCCAAGGCAACAACCGACCCGAAGGCGCGCATGGCGGCGCTGCATGCCGCAGAGAAGATCCTTATGACCGACATGCCTATCC
>JBAQYC010000006.1:0-2081 GCA_049299835.1 Candidatus Cryosericum sp.
ATGTACAGCTCACTGCAGGGGCCGCATGGACCGACGGGACCCATGGTCCAGAAATTGTCGTCGGCGCCCATCGGCACGATCCGCTCGCGTGGAATCCCGACCTTCTGCCAGATGTCCGCCGTCTGGAGGTCTTCCTTATATATAGTTACCCAGATGCGATCAGCCGGCAGGCCGAGAACCTTCGTTGAGAACTCATAGGCCATGGCAATGGCCTCGTCCTTGAAGTAGTTGCCGATGGAAAAGTTGCCCAGCATCTCGAAAAAGGTATGATGGCGTGCCGTCCGGCCGACTCGTTCGATGTCGTTCGTGCGGATGCATTTCTGGTCGGACGTCATGCGCAGACTGGGAGGGGCCACTTCGCCCAGGTAGTACTGCTTCAGCGGGACCATGCCGGCTGCGGTAAAGAGCAGGGTCGGGTCGGGCGAAAGCAGTGGAGCACTGGGGAGTCTCAGGTGGTCGTATCTCTCGAAGAATCGGAGAAAGCCTTCTCGAATATCAGCTGAGTTCACATATCACCTCATGGAATGCCGGTCACACAAAGCCCCGGCGCATGAAGACAGTATATCCTCAGCGCCCCGTGAGGCAAGAACAGCGGCTTCGCCGTTGCCTCTCTGTTTTGGCGCCGGATGGACCAGCTAGCGGGTCGTCCGGAAGATGGCTGTCCGCTGAAGCGCCAGCATGATGCCAACTGACGCGGTCCCGTTGATGAGACCACGGAGCAGGTTGAATGGGATGATTGCAGTTATGATAATGGCCTTGACAGCCGCAATCGGCATCTTGAAGTACCAGGGATCCACGACCAGGTTCACGCCGGCCATCACGACTGTCATAACGACGACCCCCAGACCTGCAGCGGCTATCCTGACCCAGGTCTTTCTGGAACGGGCAAGAAACGCCACCGGAAGCGCAAAGGCAATCACTGTGACCGTATTCATGCCTGCCCCGACCCAGCCGTCTGCTCCCCTGCCGATGAGTGCCCAGAGCAGCCCTTTCACGACAGCCGTCAGGACGGCCGCTGTCGGCCCCATCGCCGATCCTGCAATGAAGACGGCAACATCGCCAAAGTCGAACTTGAGGAATGGCGCCGCCGGCAGCAGGGGAAACTCGAACAGCTGAAGGACGTACCCGACAGCGGCCAGCATACCGACCAGGGCGAGCACACGCAGTTTCTTTGATTCCATTCTCTACCTCCATAGCAGACGCAGCCTTTTAGCTGCAGTCAACCCTGGGGGCACGGAAAGTGGACGTCTCTTTCCGTCCAGACTGTACTGTCGGCCCTGGAATCACACCAGGTCCTGCCGCCGCAGCGGCTCGTGGGCTAAGCTCTTCGCTATTACCACCGGTCGGGAATTGCACCCTGCCCCAGAGAACAGTTGCAGTATACACAGGCCCGGAAACATGTCAAACGCGGCCTTTTCAAACCATGGCCTGTTATCATGGCTCTCCCGGCAGTCTGTTGCATTCGCGAATTACTTCGTAAACTGTAGATATCCACCAGGAGGTACCTATGGAAAAAGCCATGTACTTGAAGGAACTGAACGAGAAGCTCAACGAGCTCTACACTCAGTGCAACATTGCCGCGTGGAATCTGTCGACGACCGGGAAAGACGAGTACGCCGCCCAGGCGGAACATGCCGACATGGCAATGCGGCTCTTCCTGGCCGACAGGCAGCGCTTCGACACGGTGAACTCCATGCTCGCCGCGACCGACCTGGAGGAGTTCGAGCGCCGGCAGCTCAGCCTTGTCCACGACATGATGGTCGAAAATCAGCTCGACAGGGAGATGCTGCAGCAGCTCGTCAGCAAGCAGATCGCCCTTCAGGGTATTACGACGAAATTCCGTGGCACGATCGACGGCAGGGAGGTCAACAACAAACAGATCGAGGATATCCTCCGGTCCAGCATCGACGTCGAGCTCCGCAAGAAAGCCTGGCTCGCCAGCAAGCAGGTTGGCGCGGTGCTCGAACCCGGACTCATGGAGCTCATCAAACTCCGCAACGAGTCCGCCGTCAAGCTGGGATATGCCAACTACTATGAGATGTCGATCCAGCTCCAGGAGTTCGACGGCGATTGGCTCAAGC
>JBAQYC010000007.1:0-4191 GCA_049299835.1 Candidatus Cryosericum sp.
GCAGGACCGGCTGCCGTCAGGACGGAGGGGATACGTCCCGGCAGGCCATCATTCCGAAATGTGCGAGACCACCGTGGAAGTACTCATGGGGGTCTCTTTTTATACATCCTCCGGTGAATCCAGGGAGGTACTGTGACAGATACATCAGAACGACCGACAGAATACCCGGCGCAGTCAGATAAGATGGCAACGCAGACGCCATGGACGCAGACGCCGTATGAAGCCGTCGCAGCGTTGTCGACAGATGCGCATGCAGGCCTCACGGCTGAAGAAGCCGTGCGGCGCCTGCACGAACAGGGGCCTAACCAGTTGACGGAGGCCAGGGGCAAGAGTTCGTGGCGCCTGTTCGCCGAGCAATTCAAAGGCATCGTCATCTGGGTGCTCATCGCCGCGGCCGTCCTCTCGGGCATCATGGGCGAGCTCGTGGATGCGGTGGTCATCGTCGCCATCATCGTCCTCAACGCTGTGCTCGGTTTTGTCCAGGAGTCACGCGCCGAGCGCTCGCTGGCGGCACTGCGACGCATGAGTAACCCCGTGTGCCGTGTCCTGCGCGACGGGCATCTCCTCAGTATTGACACACAAGACCTCGTCACCGGCGACGTCATCGTCGTGGAAGCCGGTGACCGCATCCCGGCCGACGCACGTATCCTGTCGCCGACCCCCAATTTTGCCACCGAAGAAGCGTCGTTGACCGGCGAGGCTGCCGCTATCCGCAAGGACGCCACCACATTGCAGGACCGGAACACGTCCATCGCCGATCGCAGCAACATGCTGTTCACGGGGACCTCTGTCGTCGAAGGCAAGGCGCAGGCAGTCGTCACCACAACCGGCATGCAGACGGAACTGGGGCGCATCGCGGGCATGATCCAGCAGATCCCCGAGGAAGCCACCCCGCTGCAGCGCAAGCTGGACATCCTTGGAAAACAGCTCGTCATCGTCTCACTCGGTCTGGTCGCCATCGTTTTCGCAGCCGAGATGCTGCACGGTGGCGGCTTCATGAACACCCTCCTCGTTGCTGTTTCGCTGGCTGTCGCCGCGGTGCCGGAGGGTCTTCCCGCCGTAGTCACCATTGCCCTTGCAATGGGCGTCCAGCGCATGGTGGGGCGCCATGCCCTCGTGCGCAAGCTCCACTCGGTCGAGACGCTGGGTGCGACGACCGTCATCTGTACCGACAAGACAGGTACGCTGACCCGCAACGAGATGACCGTTCGTACCGTCGTCACACCCGAGGCGACCTACGCCGTCACGGGTGTCGGCTACGAGCCGACCGGGATGATCCAGGTGGACGGGAGGGATGTCGACCCGAGCACACGGAATGATCTCATGACAGCACTGGAAGCCGCTATCCTGTGCAACGGCGCAGATCTCAGCCAGGACGAGCATGGAGCGTGGTCGGTCGTGGGAGACCCGACCGAGGGCGCCCTGCTTGTCGCCGCGCAGAAAACCGGCATCGAGAGGGCCTCTGTATGGGAAGACCAGCCACTCGTCGCCGAGCTGCCCTTCGATGCACGGCGCAAATGCATGTCGATGATCCGCCGGGACGAGGGCGGGCGGCTTGTCGTTTACACCAAGGGAGCCCCGGACGTGGTCCTGGGGTTCTGTCCCAGCGCTCTCGTGGATGGCGTTGCAGTTCCGCTGGACGACAACCTGCGGGAACGTATCCTGGCCTCCAACGAGGCACTGGCCACGCAGAGCCTGCGCGTGCTGGCCGTCGCTCAACGTCGTCTGGAAGATGACGGCGGCACATTTGCGCCGGAGTCGGTGGAACGCGACATGACATTCCTCGGCCTCATCGCCATGATGGATCCGCCGCGCGACGAGGTCCGCATGGCCATGGCGGAATGCGCTGAGGCTGGTATCCGGACCATCATGATCACCGGTGACCACAAGGCCACGGCCATCGCCATCGCGCGCGACCTCGGTTTCTACCACGAAGACTCCCGCGCCCTTACCGGCAGGGAACTGGACGAGTTGTCCGACGAAGCATTCAACGAGCAGCTGTCCAGGGTCGCCGTATACGCGCGGGTCGCTCCCGAGCACAAGCTGCGGATCGTCCGCGCATGGCGCAAACGGGGCGAGATCGTGTCCATGACGGGCGACGGCGTCAACGATGCTCCAGCCATCAAGGAAGCTGACATCGGCGTCGCCATGGGCATCACCGGGACGGATGTCACCAAAGAGGTCGCGGACATGGTCGTGACTGACGACAACTTCGCGTCCATCGTCGCAGCCGTCGAAGAAGGCCGCGCCATCTACGACAATATCCTCAAGTTCGTGCATTATCTGCTGTCCTGCAACCTGGGTGAGATCGTCCTGATGTTTCTGGCCTCCGTGCTTGGACAGCCCGCTCCGCTCATCCCCGTACAGATCCTCTGGATGAATCTCGTGACCGACGGGTTGCCCGCCCTGGCCCTGGGCGTAGACCCCACTGCAGACGGACTCATGGCGCGCGCGCCACGGAAACCGGATGCTCCACTCCTCAGCAAGACGCGGGGCACGATCCTGCTCATCCAGGCATTCTCCATCGGTCTTTACGCACTGGTGGCATTCGCCTTCGTCCTCCACGTCGAACAGGGCAGCCCGACACGCGCCCGTACTATGGCATTCACCGTCATCGTGCTTGCCGAGCTGTTCCAGGCATTCAACGCCCGCAGTCTCCGTGAGTCTGCGTTCAGCCCGCGCCTGCACGCGAACTGGAAGCTCGTCCTGGCAACCCTGGGAGCGCTCGCCCTGCAGTTGCTCCTGATCTATATTCCACCGCTCCAGCGCATCTTCCGGACCGAGGCGCTCTCCCTTCTGGACCTCGGCGTTGGCGCGGCACTCGCCTCGTTTACCCTGTGGGCGACAGAGCTAGTCAAGCTGTTCCTGCGACACAGCAAGAATAGTGGCGGAGACTGATTCTACATAGACAATCCAGCTTTTGTCCAGGATGCCCCCGAGCACTCTCTTCCCATACGAGGCAGAAGCTTGACCTGCGGCCATGGCCCACGCCAGGCGCTGCCTGGAACTTACAGAGACATCTCCACACGACATAGCACCGTTCGACCTCGCTTATGCCTGTGAGGCCATTGCCCGGGCAAACGCCCTGGCAGGCGACGAGCACGAGGCGACTCGCTACCTCCAGCTTGCACGCCAGGCGGGATCGCGGGTCACCGCCACGGAAGACCGGCAGATCTTCGAAGGCGACCTGAACGGCGGCAACTGGTACGGCATCGTCTGAGCAAGGGTCCATACCCCGCCGGGTGAGGCGGAAGCGCCTCGGCCTGCACACCATCGTGTCAACTCATGAGAAAATGTACCTGAAGCATCAGGTCGTGAACTCATGAGAAATGTACGCATGATTACCATGTTTCTTGATCACTAAGGGTTGTCTTCTCTTGGTAATCTCGTCTAGTTGTTCCTGGCAGTGGAGGATCTCGTGGTGCAGGCTGGCCAGGTCCAGCTCTGTACGAGTAGCAACGAGACGTTTCTTTGTCTCTTCGGCAACTTCCATTCGTGCCAGCATCCGTGTACAGGGGGTCTGTGCTGCATCATACACCTTGGTGATGTGGCTCCCGGTCCTCACCTTGGAGAGGAGCTTCTGGCTGGGAAGGAACCAGTTGACCAGGAGATGCAGGGAGCGGTACAGCCGGTTCAGGAGATCGACCTCTTCCTGGGTGTCATGCCGGTCATACCCCACGAACTTGCGGATGACCGAGTTATTCTTCTCCTCTACATGAGCATTGTCGTTCTTGTGATAGGGACGGGAACGGGTGAGGGTGATGCCATGGGTATGACAGAAGCGAACGAGGTGGCCATTCATGAACTCTGTTCCATTGTCCGCATGGAGAGAGATGACGAGCCCCGGGTACCTGTGCAGGCAGGTCTCCAGGGCAGCGACCACGTAGATCTCTGCTTTCGTCCGTACCGCTCCTGCCTCGGTCCATCCCGTACTCCGATCCGTGACCGTCAGGGTCCAGTTGAAGTCTCCCACTGCCTGTCCTCCATCATGACCCACCAGGTCTACGGCTAGGGCACCGGGGAGACCCAGTGGAGGGTCCATACAGGTCTGAATGGGGATCCTGCCACCCAGCGAAGCGCTCCGGGTATGGGAAATCCCATGGAGGCGGTACCGCTTCTGCTCTCCAGCCAGGAGTCTCCCGATGGTGGCAGGACTCATCCGAAGGAGGAGCCTTCGAGTCTCCCCATCGA
>JBAQYC010000008.1:0-3756 GCA_049299835.1 Candidatus Cryosericum sp.
TTCTGGTGTGTGTGCACAGAGGATTGACCGTTCACCACACGAACGGCAGTCAGACCCGGGACTCCTCGAACACGGAGATCCTCCGAGATGAGACGAACCATCAGTCTGTTGCCTGTGGTCCCTGTCACTGACTGCGGCGACTTCGCCGGTTCCGCTGTCACGACGCGTACCGTTAGCCTGGAGTTCGGCAGTGACGGTGGTTGGGGTACCACTGGCTCTTCCGGTGGTACAGGCGCTGGAGGCAGTTCCGGCTCCACGCTCTCGAGCGCGGCCAATAGCTCGTTATATTGCTCCGTGGTGATGAGGCCCTTGTCTTTCAGGTCACTCAGTCGTTCCGTTGCCTGACTCATCAGCCTCTCCCTTGATCGTCTTGAGGACGGCGTCCACACTCATGTCGCCGGACTCCAGCTTTTCGAGCAGTTCCATCACGTCCGGCTTGCGGGCGCGTTTCTCGTCGACTTTCTCAGCGGCTGCCAGTCCCAGGGAAACGAGCACCTTATCCAACCGGTTGCGGACGGTCGGATACGACAGGTCCAGGCGGTCCTGGACCTCCTTCAGATTGCCTCGGGCAGAGAGGAAGGTCAGCAGAAACTGCTCTTCTTCGGAGGACAACGCGGCGAATCGGTCGAGAGGATACGCGCCACGCACCGTCGTGCCGCAGGCGGGGCAGTGCAGCTCGGAGATCTCCAGCTGCGACCCACATGACGGGCATGTCGTCGGAAGGCGCTTCATGGCAGCCTCACTCCACGCTCAGCACAACGGTCGAGCCGTCGCTGGTGTGCACGTTCATCAACTCACCCACAAAGTCGGGGTCTGTAATGAGACGCTTGATCTCCTCGATGTCGATCGGTACTTTCCTGCCGTCGACATCGATCGTCGCCTTTCCCCTGCGGGCCAGGATGTTCAGGCCGACACCCGCGAGCGCCATGGGAAAGCCGAGGTCGACATTGTCACCGCCGACCTCGTTGACGTGGATGCGGAACGTCCGACGTGTACGACGCTGAGTCCCCTGGAGCTGTGGACGGGGCTGTTCGGTTTCATCCGGCTCCAGGGCTGCGAGCAGCTCATCGGCCTCGGCACGTGTAAGCTTGCCTTGCTGCACCATCTGCTCGATCTTTTCGTGTTCCTGTGACATGATATCCTCCCGGTCTCGGATGTGTGTTCAGTCTCTGATGATATATTCACGCTTGCCGCTGACCGTCCAGACGACGCTGAAAAGCATCGCAGCGGTTGTCTTATCCAGCCGGCCGTTGTTCACCATGTCCATCAGCCTCGTCGTCATATCGGTCATCTCGTACCTCCTGGTAAGATGTTACTCACTTGCAAATAAATAATATTAAGGTGCAGATAAATGTCAAGAGAGAGAGCACAAGAAAGTGAACAAAAAGTGAAAGCCCAACATCTCAGAAATATGCTGGTATCAATATGAATTGTGCGTTCGAGGGATGCGCCAACCCCCTCGTGATATTATTCATATCCTGTCGATCGAGCGCTGAGTGCAAAACAGCTCATGTCCGATCTGCCCGGAGGGCGGGGCTGATGTGTGGTGGGAGGCCAGAGCCTCGGGACGGTTCCAGCGAGGCAAGGATGTTACGCCTTGGCGGCGCTCTCAGAGAATGCGGACGTCCTGTCTCGTGTATGCAGGATTGGCGGAGTGCTCCGCTGCAGTGACGGAAGCAGTTCTGGGCCCCTGCAATATTGAAGTCTTGTTGGTGCGAATGTCGTCTATTGTGCCTATTTGTTTTAGAATGTGATATAATGAACTAGTATTCTTTCGGGTCTGTTGTTGAGGTTGTTGTCCCGGCATCGAGGGAAAACAGGTTCTGTCGAGCCGGAAGCAGGGAACGAGTGAACGGGAGATGACGGAGTGCCGGATACTGTTGGGTCGAGCCTGTGGCTGTCCCTTGTGGACATGCTCGTCGTGTGTGCAGTCTTGGCGTTGCTCATGGTTATCTGCTATGGATTGAAGCTCTTCAGCCGTGGTTCGCTCAGTGTCGTGGTGGCTGACCAGGACAAAGACGACTGGGTAGACGTGGCGGCCGGTGACGAGCCGGCTTCCGAGACGCCGATGATTCAAAGTGCTTCAAGGGCTTTCGAAGGGTCCCAACGGTCATCTGCGGACGAATGCAGCCCGTGTGGAGCGGCGACGGAGCAGTCACGTGTCTACAGGATGACGGTCAATGGGAAGACGTTCGACGTGGGGGTCGAGTGCATAGCCGGCGCGCGACCAGTGAGTCCGGTCGCTGCTGTTTCCGCGCCTGTTGCACATAGTCCCGTGCTCGTCCCTTCCTCTTCACTCGCCGCATTTCGCTCTACCCCTTCCCATCGCCCAGCCAGTACGTCGAACATCATGAAGTCCCCGTTGCCCGGCAAGATCCTCAAGGTCCTCGCCGCGCCTGGCAAAGCGTTCAAGCGTGGCGATACCCTTCTCGTCATCGAAGCCATGAAGATGGAAAACGAGATCCTCGCTCCGCGTGACTGTGTGATCGGTGAGGTCCACGTCGAAGTCAACCAGTCTGTCAAGACGGGTGAGCCTCTCCTGGGGATGGAGTAGCGCTATGAGCATTGTTCTGAGTGCAATCAAGGGGTTCAGGGACTTCTCCGGCATCTACAACTTCACATGGGGCAACGCCGTCATGCTGGTCGTGGCCTGTGTGCTCATGTACTTGGCGATCGCCAGGGATTTTGAACCGATCTTGCTGCTCCCGATCGCGTTCGGCTGCTTCCTCGCCAACATCCCGGCGGCCAAGGGAGCCTTCTTCAGTATCAACCCGGAGTATGTCCGTGACCTGACCGGCACCGTCAAGCCCACAGCCCTGCTCGACTTCTTCTATTTCCTGGTCAAGTCCGAGATCCTTCCCCCGCTCATCTTCCTGGGTATCGGTGCTATGACGGACTTCGGTCCGCTGCTGGCCAACCCCGTATCACTGTTGCTGGGTGCTTCGGCACAGGTGGGTGTCTTCGTGGCCATGGTGGTTGCAAAGCTGCTGCACTTCAGCCTCGGTCAGGCCGCTGCCATTGGCATCATCGGAGGAGCGGATGGGCCGACGGCTATCTTTACCGCAACGAAGCTTGCCCCGGAGCTGCTGGGTCCCATAGCGGTCGCTGCGTACACGTACATGTCCCTGGTGCCACTGATCCAGCCGCCCATCATGCGCCTGCTGTCGACCCACGAGATGCGCAGCACGGTCATGGAGCAGCTGCGCCCGGTCGGCAAACTGGAGCGCATCCTTTTTCCCATCATCACGACGTTTGTCATCGGCATTCTCCTGCCGCCGGTGGCCCCCCTCGTGGGCATGCTTATGCTGGGCAACCTGATGCGCGAAAGCGGGGTAGTTGAGCGGCTCAGCAACACGGCGGCCAACGAACTCATCAACATCTGCACGATCTTTCTTTCAGTCGCAGTGGGCGCTTCCATGAATGCGGAGTCTTTCCTCAACCTGAAGACGCTCTACATCATTGTGCTGGGTGTTGTGGCCTTCGGGTGCAGCACGGCCGGCGGGATGCTCCTGGGTGATCTCATGTGGGTGCTTTCCGGGCACAGGATTAACCCGCTCATCGGCTCGGCCGGCGTGTCTGCCGTCCCCATGGCGGCGCGTGTCAGTCAGAAGGTCGGCCAGCAGGACAATCCTGCCAACTTTCTCCTCATGCATGCGATGGGTCCCAATGTCGCCAGCGTTATTGGTACTGCCGTCGCGGCGGGTATCATGATCAGCCTGCTGGGTCACTAGTGAGAGCGACTCATCAGCAGAGAGG
>JBAQYC010000009.1:0-2306 GCA_049299835.1 Candidatus Cryosericum sp.
CTTCAGGACCTTGACCTTGACCTTGTCCTTCTTCTGGACGACTTCCTCGACAGGACGACGGCGCCCATAGGTCAGCTCCGAGAGGTGCACGAGGCCTTCGACCCCGTACCCGATGTCCACGAACGCACCAAACTCGGCAATTCCGTTGACAGTGCCTTCGTAGATGTCTCCCGGCTGGATCTTCGTGAAAAACTCCTTTTTCTGCTTCTGACGGATGACCTGCATCGCTGCACGATGAGACGCGATAATCCGGCGAAGCTTCTTGTCGAACTCGGTTACTTTGACAGGAATATCCTGACCAACGAGTGATGGCAGGTTGTTGCGGTAGTCACTGGCAACCTGCGATTGCGGCAGGAAACAGGGGACCCCGATGTCAACAAGCAGTCCGCCCTTGATAGCCTTGGTGACCTTCGCCGTAACGATCGTCTGTTCGTCAAAGTACTTCTCGACGTCGGTCCAGACTTCTTCCTGATCAGCCTTCAGCTTGGAAAGGACTGCCGTGCCCTGTTCATCCTCTTCCTTGACGACGGCCACTTTCATCGTTTCGCCAACGTGCGCGATTTCGCCAACAGCAACATCGGTGCGCGTAGTCAAGCGGTTGAGTGGAATGTAATAGTCTCCCTTGCCGCCGGCATTGACCATGACGCCGTCACGTTCGAGTTTGACGACAGAAACGTCAATGACGTCCCCACGCCGCAGCAAGCGCGGCGCATATCCGGCCTTGGGAGACAGGTCCGCAACAAGCGCTGCCTCGAGCTCCGATGAGTTGCTCTCGTCAGGTTGGGCCTTGACCTCTTCGGTCGCAGCTTCAACCTTCTCTGGTGCAGCCACTTCTTCTGGAGTCTTTTCCTCTGCCACGTCGACAGCCGGAACAACCGGTTGTTCGACTGCTGCAAGCAGGTTCTTCACTTCAAAGAGTCCGTCCGTTTCACCTGTGCTGTCTGTTCCAACGTGTTTATCCATGTCCACCATGTTGACCCCTCTACATTAAGGATGAATGTAAATCAGTCTTTGAGTATAAAGCCAAAACGAACGCTTGTCAAACCCCCGAAAACCGCGCCACTACCTGCTGATGTTGAGTTTGTCGACAGGTGCAACAGTAGCACCAGACAGGTCGATTCTCGCAACCTTTGCGCTACCGTCCGGCAGCCAATCCAACCCACGAGTCAGCTCAAGGACTTCCTTAAGTCCACACGGCCACGTCATCGGAGACACCAGCGAGAAGCATGGAGTCTCAGCTTTGGACGTCCGTTCTCTTCTCTAGCGCCTGGGTCAGCGTGAAGACGTCAGCAAACTCCAGGTCGCTTCCCTTGGGAATACCCGTGGCGATGCGGGTAACGCGAACCGTCGATGCAGCAAGCAGTCTTGCGATATACATCGCAGTGATGTCGCCGTTGAAGTTGGGATTTGTCGCAACAATGACCTCGCGCACGTCGTCCGAGTGTATTCGTTCGACAAGGCGGTTCAATTGCAATTCTCCAGGTCCCACACGAGCTATCGGGTCGATCCGTCCATGCAAGACATGGTACAGGCCCCGATAGGCCCCGGTCTTCTCGATTGCGGAGAGGTCGCGTATCTCCTCGACAACGCACAGCAGCTTCGCGTCTCGTGACGAATCCTGACAGACTTCACACAGGTCGCCCTGCGCGAAATTGCCGCACCGTCTGCAAAAGGTAATCTCCCTCTTAGCAGCCAGCAGAGATTCTGCCAGGGCACGTACGTCCTCCTCGGGCTGGTCGAGCAGATAGAACACGAGCCTGTCGGCAGCCTTCGGTCCAATGCCGGGCAGACTACCCAGTCTGGCGGAAACCTCGATGAAACGTCTGGGCAGGAACACCGTCTACCCGAGTCCGGGGATGTGGGGCATACCGGCCGTGACCTTCTTCATGATCTCATCGGCCTGCCGGTCTGCCTCCGCCTGGGCTTCGCGTACGGCTGCGACGACCAGATCTGCGGCCATCTCCGTGTCACCAAGGTCGAACCCTGTCTGAATGCTGATACCGATGAGGTCTTTCTTGCCGTTGACGACCGCGGTGACGGCACCTCCACCCGAAGTGGCTGATATCCGTCGGTCGAGAAGTTCCTGATCGGCGCGTGCAGCATCTTCCTGCATTTTCTGGGCCTGCTTCATGAGATTGCTGACGTTGTACATGTGGCTCCTCCTGTCTCATCAGGAGCCGAAGAGCGACTCCGTCGCATCGACTGTCATCTTGAGCAATTCCAGCTTGTCGTCCTCAAGAGCCTCGGTCACAGCTTCCTGGCGACCGGATTCAGGGGATCCCTCCTCAGCCAGTCTGACCTGATCG
>JBAQYC010000010.1:0-3621 GCA_049299835.1 Candidatus Cryosericum sp.
GCGTGTACAGCGTCATTTGCGTATTCAACCCTTTTCCATCCGTATCATATTTTGTGCGACCGCTCCACTGGAACAAGTTCCGGCCCGATTTTCGGCAAGGCCGCTTGTATGAGCAGTCTACCTGCAGATGTGGTGTGTGTCAAAAAGATGGAGTGCCCGCGGGGTCGAACGGCCAACCCCGGGACTGTGGTTCCGGGGTTGGCATTTGCATGATACAACGAGAACTACTTGGCGCCGGTCGCCCCTGGCTTTGGAGGTCTCTGTCCGCGTTGAGACTTCGCTGGGGCCTTAACAGTCTGTTCCGCCGGTTTCGATCCAGGCTTCTGACCATCAACCTTCAGTGCTTCCTTGCCGCTTTTGACGACAGGGGCCTTGCCGACCATTTCTGGTTTCTTGCTGGACTGTTTCGCTGGTTCATGCTGTGACTGGACTGTCGTTGCGGACCGCTGTCCACGGTTTGGAGCGTTCTTCGCGGCGACCCTGGTCTCGACAGGCTTTGTTGGGGTAGCTGTTGGTGTGCTTCTGGTCTGTGCCGGCGAAACGACAGGAGCTGGTGCAGCAAGCCCTGACTCATTGGTCTTGGGCCGCGATGGTCTGCGACCGCGTCTGTGGGACGGGGAGGTCGCCGGAGTGGTCGTGGCGAATGAAGAGGCAGACTTGTCTGAAAGGCGCCCATCGGCCGTGGTGACAGGCGTCTGTCGGGGCTTCACGTCTGTGGAACCGACAAGGCCGGCTGCCGCCATTGCTGCGCGGACTTCGGCGCGGAAATCGACAACGGGTCGGGTGGAGCCGACGGGTTTTGCTGCAGGCGCCGAGACTGGAGGTGTCGACGGACTGATCCTGGACTCGACAGCGGGACGCTGAGACGTCGTGGACGGGTTGGACCCTGTCTGGATGACAGGAGCGGGTGTCGGCGGGGTCGTCGCGGGCGCTGGTATTGGTATAGAGACTGCTGCAGCCACGACTGTCGTGGCCGGTCTCTGTTCCCGGTCGCGGCGATCGAAGCGGCCGCGTCCTCTGCCACGGCTACGGTCACGCTCAGGAGCACGTTGAGGTGTTGTGGGCGCGGTGGAAGACTGGGTGGGAGCAGGTGCCGGAGCAGTGATGGCCGGTTGTGCAGCCGCCTCTGGTCCGGTGAGACCATTTTCCTGATGGTGAACGCGTCCGTGCACGTCGATGAGATCAGGCTGCTGACGAGCAGGTGTCCCCGGACGGAGGCGCGACAGGTCTGTCTTCACGCCCTGCAGCGACGGAAGGAACATGAGGCGGAGAGCGCACCACCACAGGTATACAGCATCTGGCCCCTTGAAGTCCTCAACGTCCAGAAGGCCGTGAGCTAGCTCATTGCGCATATTTGATCCGAATTTCTCGACGAGAAGGCCTCTGAGGTCGAACATAAGGTCGCGACCGAACACGCGTTCTGCTTCGTCCATGTCCAGCAGCGCTCCGAGGACACGCTCCTGCTCGACGTTGCGCATGTCGATCTTGCTCGTGACGACGCCAGCCTTCTTGAGGACGATGCGCACGGCATTCTCGACCTGAGGGGTCAGCAGCGAGACTGCTACAAGAAAATCACCGTTCATGCCCGCATCCATGCCACGTGCAAAGATCTCCTCGCGGCCTACGGGGACAAAAGGGTTGTCGGTTGTGAAGGCACGCCAGTCATCCAACCGAACGACATGATCTGAGAGAACCTGGCGACGAGCGGGATCGAGCAGAGCGAGCACGGCAATCTGACGGTTGCGGGCCGCCTCCTGGTACAGTTCAGCGTCCTTGGCTGTACGGATCTCGCGAGTGTCGCCGGTAAAGGCGGCGGGAGCGTGAGAGGAAGCTTTGCCCTCCTGGTCCATTCCGACCGTGCTGATGAGGTACTGGAACGGCATCCGGCCCGTCTTGGCGTCGACCTGTTCCTCCAGCTCGGCGGGCTTGGGAGTTTCGGCCAGGTTGGCAAGTGCAACCAGCGCGCCACGGAGGTCCTTGTTCTTGACCTGGTCACGCGCCCACTGGGTGATGCCGGCCGGGTCCATGCGCGATGGCTTCTTCATCGGAGCGTCGTTACGCTTCAGTTCGAGTGCGTCCACCTGCTTTTTGAGCTCGATGACAGCCTGCTCGTTGCCCGGGACTTTGGCAAGCGATTCCATGGCACTGCGCATCAGTTCCAGCGCGTGGTCTGTGATCGGCTGGGCCTCAGACTGCACGATGTCGGCCTGCTTGACATATGTTTCGGATGCGCGCTTGAGAGCGATTTCCCGGTTCTTTTCCTGTCCCGCTGCGGTTTCGCAGCGAGCCTTGACCTGCCAGTACAATCGCGCGGTTTCCCATTGCCCGGCGGTCTCGCAGCGCTGCGCGCTTGTGCCGCAGATGCTGGCAAATCGGGAGGCGTTGCCTTCGCCGGCGTCCAGCAACAGATTGATGAGCTTGGCCCACCAGGGAGTCGGCTCCTCGGCACCAAACTCGCTGAGCTGTTTCTGAAGATAGTCGATAGTCTTCCGGTATGCTTTGGTTTCCTTGCCCATGAAGACGGCGATGTCGAACGAACGCTTGAGACGATCGTAGCCATCCGCCCACTGAACGACGTCCTTCAGATGCAGGGCGCTGCTCAGGTAGCTGTCGACGGCAAGACTGGCGACGCTGGCATCGCCCTGACGCACCCAGAGGATGTCGGCCAGCCGGGACCGCAGTTCCGCATCCTGGACAGTTTCGATGAGCTGTTTGATGACATGCAGCTCGTCGGCCGAAAAATCTTCGGGGAGCGGTGTCCGCGAATACTGCAGATCAGCGGCGGGGACAAAGGGATCCCGTGACGGGGTCTCAAGCTTGAGTTCGGGCGAAGCGACGGCGCCGAGGAACGTGTAGACAGCCTCTGTGCGCGAGTCATGCGCCTTGCCTGCTTCCTGTGCACGCTGGTAGAAAAGTCTGCCATACACGGAGCACAGTTTCTGATCGGCCTCGACCAGGACCTGTTGCCAGGCTGTGCGGTCGATGTCTTCTTTTTTGATGACAAATCTGGTGATTGACACGGGTTCCTCCGAATAGATGGGTGTTGTGGGAGTTGTCACGTGGAAAACGGGAGACTGATGCCGGGAAGCAGTTTCTTGAGGGCGCGCACAAACGTCTTGAACTCGTCCGTCGCGCTCGACTGACCAGAGGCAGTGACGCGCTTCGCACCAGTATCCAGTGCGATCCGCCAAAGCACAGGCTGGTCGGCCTGCAGCATACGGTCCCAGTTCCAGACGTTCGCCTTGTCGGTGGCGCGCCAGAAGCGCTTCCATGCTTCGAGAGAAGGTTGAAACGCGAGCTGAGGTTCTGACCCTGCTCGCGCGTACAACGTCCCCCCCTCCCAGTGGACCGTTACGGTCCGCAAGGTGCCACAGCCGAGCGCCACTTCCACAGTGACGGGCTCAGCCGGCTCAATAGCAAGAGTCATACAATCCTCCTTGTGGCCAAAACGCTGTCCCACGGCAACGAACGGCCACACGCACGACTTTGGGGTGCGATCGCCCGTGCACTCGGCAGCTCAGGAGCCCCTTTCAGGACTCACAGACGCCCGTGCACCTCTGCCAGTATAACGGATTTGTGGCCCGACAACAGGCACGGTCTCACAATTGTCGTGTCGGTGAA
>JBAQYC010000011.1:0-3855 GCA_049299835.1 Candidatus Cryosericum sp.
AAGATCGCTTCTCCGGAATCTGTGTGGAAGAGGTGCGTGCGACCGACGTTCACGATCAGTTTGACGATGTCACCCTGACCATACTCGAAGGCACTGCTTGCCCGTATGACGACAGGCGCGCCGGCCAGGGTCGTATGAATGAAGGTCTCACTGCCCATCATCTCGACGAACGAGATCTTTGCATCGAACACGGCGGCGACTTCGGGCATGTTGGACTGACCGTCGACCAGCAGGTCCTCGGGCCGGACGCCCCATGCATAGCTGCCAGTGGGCACCACCTTGGCGGCCTGCTGCTGTGTAGAGGACAATTGTACGCGTTGTCCCTCGACCTCCAGGGTGGGTGTCGGGGTCAGGACCAGGTCGACGGGGACGAAGTTGGAGGGAGGAGTGCCGACAAATCCAGCAACGAACTTGTTGGTTGGCTTATCGTATACTTGGCGTGGCTTGCCGATTTGGCGCAGGAACCCGTTTTCCATGACGGCGACGCGCGAACCAAGGGTCATCGCCTCGACCTGGTCATGGGTCACGTAGATGGTTGTGACGCCAAGCGCCTGGTGGAGCTTGATCAGCTCCTCGCGGGTCTGCACACGTAACTTGGCGTCCAGATTCGACAACGGCTCGTCCATCAGGAAGACCTTGGGCTTGCGTACGATGGCACGAGCAAGCGCGACGCGCTGACGTTGTCCACCGGACAATTCCTTGGGGACGCGCTTGAGATAGTCCTGCAAGCCCAACATTTGTGCGGCGTCTGCGACACGCGCCTTGATCTCCGCGGCGGGGATGTTGTGCAGTCTGAGGCCAAACGAGATGTTGTCATACACGGTCATATGTGGATACAGAGCGTAGTTCTGGAATACCATGGCGATGTCGCGGGCGGCAGGCGGAACGTCATTCACGACGTCGTCACCGATGATCACGTTTCCCTCGTCAGCCAGTTCGAGACCGGCAATCATGCGCAGAGTTGTTGTCTTGCCGCAACCGGATGGTCCCAGCAAGACGAGAAACTCCTTATCCTCGGCTTCCAGCGATATATTGTTGACGGCGACGACCTTGCCGAAGCGCTTTGTCACGTTTTCCAGAACGACTCGTGCCATTCCTGCCTCCGCTTGCGGATTTGTCCGGGTGCCAGGGAACCACACTTATACTCGAACTTCTGCCGGTCTCGGAGAACGTAGATTCCTCGGCCCAGCAGAATCTGATATCCCAGTCAGTTTAGTCAGTGGTCGTGTGTTTGCAACGGACAGACACGCAAAAGACAGACTCTGAACTAATGCGGTGGCTTGCTGGACGCAAACGCGAAAGTATAATATTAAGCTTTGCACAGGACATGATGACCATGAACGTACCTGAATTGCATGGAGGAAGCATGGCAGTCAAATTGACCTTCTACGGCGCAGTAAACGAAATAGGCGGGAGCAAGACCCTCCTGCAGTACAAAGGTACGAACCTGTTTCTCGACTTCGGCAAGGACTTCTTTGGCGGCACGGACCACTTCAGCGACCGCCTGAGGCCGGCCGCGTATCTGGAGGTCCGCGACTACCTCCGGTTTGGCAATCTGCCGCCGATGGCCGGTCTGTATCCTCCTTCTCAAGTTCAGTTTCTTCAGCAGGAATTCGGCGCCACGCTCGATACAGGCAGTGTAGACGGTATTCTGCTGAGCCACGGGCACATCGACCATGTTGGGTTCCTGCCATTGGTGAACGTCAGTGTTCCCCTCTATATGAGCGCGGAGACGCTCGAGGTTTTGCGGTTTTTCGATGAAACAGGCCAATTCGACCTCCGCATGGATCAGCGGCACGTTACTGTATTCGAGCATGACAAAGTCGTGCGTATCGGCAATTGCGAAGTCCTGCCCGTCCGAAGTGACCACGACATCCTTGGCATCCTCGGGTTCATCGTCCGGTGTGGGACCACGTCGATCATCTACACAGGTGACTATCGTCTGCACGGAAAGCATCCGGAGCGCGTTCGCACCTTCTTCGAGCTGATGCGCCAGGAGAAGCAGCATGCCCAGACGGTCCTTCTGACCGAAGGGACCAGGCTGGGATTCGGCAGTATCGACCAGCTGACGGAGAATGAGGTCCAGGAACTTGCTACTCGGGTGATCTCCACCGCTCCTGGTCTCGTGATGACCAACTACTATGTCCTCGACACGGATCGGCTCAAGGTGTTCCTGCGTGTCGCCGAGAAAACCGGACGGACCATGGTCCTGCAGCCACAGCATATGCTGATGGCCCGGAAGTTCGCTCGTTTCGACAGCGAACTCGAGCGGCTCATCAGGAATGCCGAAGTATACCTTGCAAGGCGTGGCTCGGGCAAGTACCTGGCTCCCGACTATCAGCTGTTCGAGCAGGAGCACCTGGTGACCGCGCTGCGTGCAGCAGACATTGCCACGGAACCTGCCAAGTATATGCTGCAGCTCGATTTTTCGGATCTCGACGAACTCGTCGAGATCGATCCCGCCCCACATACCGTCTTCATCCAGTCCGGCGGCGAACCTCTTGGACAGTACGATCCCAACTATACCATCCTCATGAAGTGGGTAAAAGACTTCGGAATGGACTTCTACCGCATCGCGACCCCCGGGCACGCGAGTGAACTTGACATCAGGGATCTGGTCGTTCGAGCGGACCCGAGCGTTCTGGTGCCCATGCATTCCAAGGCGCCTGAGGCACTGAACGGGTACATCAAGGATACGATCGCATTGAAGAAAGGTGTGACATATGACTTCTGAGGAGCTGACATGAGCGCAACCAGAAAGGCTCGACGCATACGGATCCTGCTCACCAACGATGATGGCATCTTCGCCAATGGCATCAACGCCGTTGGAGCAGCACTGGCAGCAGCCTGCGACGTGACGGTCGTTGCCCCGGAAGGCAACCAGAGCGGTTCCAGCCATTCACTTACGCTGGGTGACATCCTGCCGATCCGCGAAGTGACGATGCCGTGTGGTCTGAAGGGTTTTTCCCTTCGTGGAACGCCCACCGACTGTGTTCTGGTCGCCCTGCTCGACGTGATGAAGGACAACCCGCCGGACATCGTGGTCAGCGGCTGCAATCATGGTCCAAACGTCGGAGTGGATGTTCTCTACAGTGGAACTGTCAGTGCCGCTCTCGAGGGGCTTCGGCAGGGTCATCCGTCCATCGCGGTCAGCCTGGATATGGTGTATGACATTCAACCTCACCACTTCGAGACGGCGGCAGCCGTGCTCATGGAGATCCTGGCCGAACCAGCGTTCTACGCCGATCTGGTCAAAGCTCCGGCTATCCTCAATGTCAATGTTCCCAACGTTCCCGTCAGTGACGTCAAAGGGATCATGATCACCAAGCAGGGATACAGAGCCTATGAGAACTTCGTGGAGAAACAGTTCAGCCCGCGTGGTCGCGCCTACTACTGGATTGCCGGCAATGCAGGCCCTCATGACGCCAAAGCCGGAAGTGACGGCTACGCACTCATGAACGACTATGTCTCTGTCACGCCGATCAACCTCGACCTGACTTGTGATGAGCTGTTGAAGCCGCTTGAGGCCCGCAAGGGCCTGGTCAACAGACGGCTGGCCGCTGTCACAGGCGCGCTAGGGACCTTCGGCAGACCGGTGTCCACAGCGGTCCCCACAAGGCGAAGTGTGAAGTCTCCTGTTGTGGCTGCTAGTTCAGACAGTGCTCCAAAAGCTTCTTCCACCGCTTTGAGGGCTGACGTGACCCACACCGGACGTGGTTCTGAGGCAAAGACTGCGAGCGCAACGGGAGGCAGGAAGAGGGTCAAACGTTGATGCAAAGCTTCTTGTGAAAACTCACACAGTATATGTGACAAGCGGGGTCGAAGCTATTGACAACACAATCGACCCCACTATAG
>JBAQYC010000012.1:0-13852 GCA_049299835.1 Candidatus Cryosericum sp.
GCACATGATCTCAATGAAGTGATACGGCGACTCGCCCTTCTGCACCTGTTCCATAAGGACGCGGGCGTTCCCGAGTCCGTTCGCGACGGCAACCTTCAGTATCAGTCCATCGATGTCGACATCGGCAGTCTTGATGCCCTCGAGTCCACGTACATCCTCGAAGTCCAGCTTCGCCAGCGACTTCTTGGTGAGGACTTCATACGCAGTACGCAGCGCAGCTTCCATGACGCCACCCGTGGCCCCGAAGATGACGGCCGCGCCGGTCGATTCACCCAGCGGCTTGTCGAAATCCTCGTCAGGCAGGTTTGCAAAGTCGAGACCCGCTTCGCGGATCATCTGGGCGGCCTCGCGAGTCGTCAGGACGCAGTCGACATCGTTGAACACCTCTTCGTCCTTGAGACCCATCTTCTCCTGCCAGTAGTGGAACGCTGTCTTCATCTCAGGCCGTTCCTTCTCGAATTTCTTGGCCGTGCATGGCATGATAGAGACAAGGACGATCTTTCTCGGGTCGATCCCCATCTTCTCCGCCCAGTACGTTTTCGTCACCGTGCCAAACATCTGCTGAGGCGACTTGCAGGTGGAAACGTGATCGAGTACCTTCGGGAAGAATGTCTCCGCGAACTTGACCCAGCCGGGTGAGCAAGACGTGATCAGCGGCAGCGTACCTCCGTTCTTGATGCGTCCGATGAGCTCGAATCCCTCTTCCATGATGGTCAGGTCAGCCGAGAAGTCGGTATCGAAGACCTTGTCGAATCCGAGACTCCTCAGGGCGGCGGCCATCTTTCCAGTCGCCTGTGTCCCGTCGGGCATGCCGAACTCTTCGCCAATGGCAACACGCACCGCCGGAGCCGTCTCGACGACAACGACCTTGTCGGGATTTCCGAGCGCCTTCCATACATCCGGTATTTCACTCCGCTCGGTGATGGCGCCGGTGGGGCAAACCAGCAGACACTGTCCGCAGTTCACGCACTCGACGTTGCCCAGGCCTTCATCCAGGAATGTTGAAACGGTACTGTCCGAACCACGGCCCACGATATCGATGGCGTAGACGGACTGTACCTTGGCGCACACGTTCACACAGCGCCTGCAGAGCACGCACTTGTTGGGGTCGCGTACAAGTGACAATGATGTGTTGTCAAACGGCAGCCACTCGGTGCGTGTCCGTGGAAACTGCACCTCGCGCACGCCGAGCTCGGCAGCCAGTTCACGAAGCGTGCAGATCTGGTTCTTCTCACAGGTGAAACAATCCTTGGGATGATTGGCCAGCAGCAGCTCGACATTGAGCTTGCGCGCCTCGCGGACACGAGCAGTGTTGGTGAACACTTCCATGCCCTCACTGACCTTGACGACGCATGCGCGCTGGAGATTGCGGGCACCCTTGACCTCGACGACGCAGATGGCGCACGCGCCTTCTTCGCTGATCCCCTCAAGGTAGCAGAGAGTCGGCACGTCGATCTTCGCGTAGTCCCTGGCAGCCTTCAGGATGGTCGTCCCGTCCGGCACCTGGTAGTCTCGTCCATTGATTTTCACATTCAGCATTCTCGTCTCCATGGAATTCCTCCGGGTCAATTACTCTTTGCGGATCGCACCAAAACGACAGGTTTCATAACAGGAACCACACTTGCTGCACTTGCTCTGATCGATCACGTGAGTTTTCTTGACCTCGCCTGTAATAGCCTGGACGGGGCACTGTCGCGCGCATGCCGTGCATCCAACGCACTTGTCGGGTGTGATGGAATACGTCAGCAGGTGCTTGCACACATGCGACGGGCACTTCTTTTCGTAGATGTGAGCACGATATTCGTCTTCATAGAACCTGATAGTGGAAAGAACAGGATTTGGAGCCGACTGTCCAAGCCCGCACAGCGACGTATCTATGATGACTTTGGCCAGTCTGGTCAGCTTCTCGATGTCACCATCCTTACCCTTGCCATCACAAATCTGTTCCATCATATGGTACATCTGTCGAGTCCCTTCGCGACACGGCGTGCACTTTCCGCATGATTCGTCGACCGTGAACCCGAGGTAGAACTTGGCAACATCCACCATGCAGCTTGTCTCGTCGAGAACGATAAGCCCACCTGAACCCATGATGGTTCCGATCTCCTTGAGGGTGTCGTAGTCGATCGGCATGTCCAGGTAGTCCGGGGTAATGACTCCTCCCGACGGGCCTCCGGTCTGTGCCGCTTTGAACTTCTTGCCGTCCGGGATGCCCCCTCCGATGTCAAAAACAAGCTCCCGGAGTGTCGTTCCCATTGGTACCTCGACAAGACCCGTGTTCTGAACGTTACCAGCCAGTGCGAACACCTTCGTACCGGGACTCTTGGCGGTGCCGACGCTGCGGAACCACTCCACACCTTTTGTGATGATCTGAGGGACGTTGGCGTATGTCTCGACGTTGTTGATCAACGTCGGCTTGCCCCACAGCCCGGACTGGGCCGGGAACGGAGGCTTGACACTTGGTGTTCCGCGCTTGCCCTCGATGGACCGCAAGAGAGCTGTCTCTTCGCCGCAGACAAATGCCCCGGCTCCGATACGGATATCGATGTCGAAGTTGAATCCTGTACCGAGAATGCCCTGTCCCAGGAACCCGTATTCGCGGGCCTTGCCGATCGCATACTCGAACCTCTCGATGGCGAGCGGATATTCGGCACGGACGTACATGTAGCCCTTCTCCGCGCCGACGGCATATCCTGCGATGGCCATGGCCTCAATGATGGAGTGAGGGTCTCCCTCAAGGACGCTGCGGTCCATGAATGCTCCCGGGTCACCCTCATCGCCATTGCAGACCACATACTTCGGTGAGCCCTGCGCTGCACGGGTAGCCTTCCACTTGAGACCCGTCGGGAACCCCGCTCCGCCACGTCCGCGCAGACCAGAGTCGACAAGGAGCTGGATGATATCGTCCGGCGTCATCTCGAGTGCCTTGCCAAGAGCAAAGTACCCGTCACGAGCAATGTATTCCTCGATCGAAAGAGGGTCGATGGAGCCGCAGTTGCGAAGAACGCGCTTGACCTGCCGCGTGTAGAATGGGATATCGCCACTGGTCCGGGCCTGCTTTTCACTGGTCGGCTCAACGTACAGCAAGTCGCCGACAGTGCGGCCCTTCACAAGGTGTTCGTTCACGATGAGACCTGCGTTCTTCACCGTGACCTTCTGATAAAACGTTCCCTCAGGATAGACAACGACGATCGGACCAAGGTCACATGCCCCCATGCATCCGGTCTCTATGACCTGTACCTCGTCCTCGATACCATTCTTCTTCAGTTCGTCGACCAGAACGTCTTTGACGCTCTTTTCCCCACTCGTGATGCAGGCGCCGCCCGCACAGACCAACAACTGATTTCGTATCATTGCGTTTTCCCTTGTCCTCCTCGGCTAGATGTTCTCCCGCCTGATGACCAGATCTGCCACGACATTGCCGCGCTGGACGTGCTCGCGGACGATCCTGCGCGCATTTGCATCGTTGACGTCACCATAGATGACGGCAGGCTGGTCCTTCATTGAAACTTCGACGGTCGGCTCTTTGTCGCAGAGTCCCATACAACCGGACTGAACGACCTTGACATCATGAATGTCTGCCTTCTCGAGTTCATCGATAATGGCAATGAGAGCGTCCTTCGCTCCTGCTGCAATACCGCATGTCCCCATGGCAACGACGACCTTGCCTCTCTCCTTGGTCTGGCGAAGGTCCATCTCCTTGAGAGTCTGTTCCTTGATGCGCTTCAGCTCTTCCAGTGATTTCATTGTTTCCTCCCCATTCTCCGAGGTTAAACGTACTTGTTCAGCAACGTCACGACCTTCTCGGGCGTGGAACGCCCGTATGTATCCTTGTCAATGACAACGACCGGGGCGAGGCCACAAGCCCCCACGCAACGAACAAGATCCAGACTGAAACGGCCGTCCCTGGTCGTCTCGCCGGCCTTGATGCTCAGAGTCTTCATGACCTTCTCATAGACTGCGTTTCCCCCTCGCACGTAGCAGGCCGTACCAAGGCACACGCTGACCGTATGACGTCCCTTTGGAACACGCGAGAAGAAGTGGTAAAAGGTGACAACGCCATATACGGTCGAACGTGGCACGTTTAATCTGCTGGAGACGAAAGCGAGTACTTCATCCGGCAGATACCCGAAAATCTCCTGGGCGCGATGAAGGACGTTAATGAGACTGCCTTCAGGCGTTGCCAGCTCACCGATGTATGCGTCGAGCAGGTCAAACTGTTTCTTGAGTTCAGGGTTCTCTCTCAGATGGTCTTCCAGGTTCATCATCATACACATTCCTCCTGTAGAGACTTTTCCCTCACGTGCATCATCAGTCTCGCCATGATGAGGTCGTCGGGTGTGTTCACATTGAAGAACGACATCAAGTTCCTGTCATAACGCATAACGAACTGCCTGTCGACAACACCAACGTTCAACGCCGTGCTTGCGAACAACTCGCGGACAGAACGCCGCCCGGCATCCAGAACAGCGCGAACTGTGGTGACCACTCTCTGCGAATAGATGGCGAAAAGTGGTTCCAGCAGGCCGTCGATGTCTGGATAGATGATATCTAGTCCGTTACACAGCGCATACGTTTCCATGGCTCCCGCCAGCTGCCGGGATGCATAGGGCATGTCGCCGGCGATCACGAAGCTCAACCAGGAATCGGATGCGACCAGTCCCGTGTAGATACCACCCAGCGGACCAGCGTCGGCAATCCGGTCTTGCACGAGCGTGCAGGGGATACTGCAAGAACCCATGCATCCTTCGTTTCCGACGACGATACACTGCGAATAGAGGCTGCCGAGCGCCAATAGCGGATACTCAAACAGCGGCCTTCCCGAAAGCTCCATACCGCACTTGGGGCTTCCCATACGCCGGCTTCGACCGCCTGCAAGGACGATGAGATTCAAGGATTCTCCGTCGAACGTACATATGCCAGCCAATAGGGCAGGACGACAAACAGTATACCGCCGACAAGATTGCCCAGTGTAACGGGGAGAAGATTGCCAAGCAGAAACCCACGCACCCAGGTGAGCTGCTGGAACCCGGGCACACTACCCGCCGCAGTCACGACAGACGGGACATTCTTCAGCAGGAGACCAAGGGGGATGAAGAACATATTGGCAACGCTGTGTTCGAATCCGGATGCGACGAATACCGTAACCGGCGGGACAATTGCAAGCACCTTGCCCGCTGTGTCCGTAGCGCCACTGGCCATCCACACCGCGAGGCAAACGAGCCAGTTGCAGAGGATCCCCCTGAAGAATGCCGTCCAGAACGGCAAGCTGACTTTCGCGGCGGCCAGCCTCAGCGCAGCAACGCCGACGGAACCATCTCCCATCGTGTATTGCTGTGCGCCAAAGATCAGCAGTGCCACAAGAACCGATCCGGCCATGTTGAAAAGGTACACCACAACCCAGTTGCGCAGAACTCCCCGCCATGAGGACCGATGGCAGCATGCGGACAAGGCAATGAGACTGTTGCCCGTGAACAGCTCTGCTCCGCTCAGCACGATAAGGATCAGGCCGACACTGAAGACAAGACCGCCCAATATCCTTGACAGCCCAAAACCCAGGAAGGATGCACCATCCGAGAGCACAAGGAGATAAGCCTGAGCACCAAATGCTATGTATGCCCCGGCAAGAATACCGAGAACAGCCAACCGACCGAAGCCGAGTCCTACCTTCTTCTCTCCGCTAGCCGTCGTCAGGTCAGCAATTTTCGCAGGTGAAAGACACTCCAACGCAGTGCCTCCTTTTTCCCCACACACGCACGATACGGTGGCAGATCCTTCCATCAACGCAGATATGGATACTCACACTCCAGCGCTGATTTTGCGGTATCATGTGAATTATATAACAGGACGGAATGAAGTCAACATAATCTTTCCCACCCTGCAAGGCACCAATTCGTCCGTTCGAACCATCCGGCTGGGAACACGACAACCCCCTGAACAACTGCTCAGAGAATCGGTCGCATGTGGCGCGCAATTGGTGAGGACAGTGGAGGACCGCGTCGTATATCTGGTTGTCTTCATGGGTCCCTCCAGGTTCGAGTCTTCTTCGCACGTTTTCCACGACTACTCTACACCTTACCCGCTCAAGGGTCAAGGCGACTCGTATGGAA
The DNA here is from genome assembly GCA_049299835.1 of Candidatus Cryosericum sp. GTDB lineage: Bacteria > Caldisericota > Caldisericia > Cryosericales > Cryosericaceae > Cryosericum. The sequence goes on from JBAQYC010000012.1 coordinate 6,111, forward strand.
GGCTCCTGCGCCTGGCCGGCGAAGCGAACAATTGTTGACATTACAGGAAAAATGCTTACAGTGAACTTGATAAGTTCCGAAGAGACAAAGGAGAGTTTCATGCCAATCAAGAAAGCTTCTGTTAAGGACGTCCGCAAGACCAGGACACGGACGGCATACAACACCGAGCATACTGCCAGGACGAAACTTGCTCTGGATATGGCTCGCAAGTCCGACTATGCCCCCGAAAAAGTCGTCGACGCCGTGAAACAGCTCGACAAACTCGCTCAGAAGGGCATCGTCCACAAGAATACGGCTGCCCGCAAGAAGTCGCGCCTCATGAAAAAGGCGAACGCTGCCAAGGCTGCAACCGAAACTACTGCTTCGTAAGAACTGCTGCTGAAAGTAACTGCTCAAGGGCTACCAGCGCACTGCTGGTGAGCCCTTTTTTCGTTTGGTACTCGATTTCCTCAAGCCGTTCGAGCATTGCCTCGAGCTCGGACAACCTGATGTGGTTTGCCGCCGTCAGAAGAGCGCTGAGCGTGTAATCATCCAGGTACTGGTGCTGTGTGCGCAGACACCAGCTCCTGAGGTCGGCCTTGGGCCGGTTCGACTTCGAAACGAGTTTCGCGGTCAACAGCCGCACAAACCCAAGTTCCACATCATAAAGGATGGTCGTGTCCGGTGCTCCAGAAGCGGACAAGTCATAAAGCGCCACCGTTGCGCGGTCGTATTTCCTGAGAGAGATAGCCTCGACAAGGCTGGCGGCGGCGGCAGTATGACACCTGGGCACAACCTCACGGACGTCAGCGACCGTGACGGTCTCTGTGGTATATGCAAGAAGCTTATCGATCTCGCTTCGCATGAGGAAGAAACTGCTTGCCGTCCGCTCCATCAGCTCGTGCACCGCCTGATCCTCTATTGCGCGCCCTTCGAATCTCTTCCTGATCCAGGAGCGCACCGCAGTCGGGGGCACGGCATAGCTGGTGATCACACAGGCCTTTTTCAACAGGTCTGATGGTACTTTAGCGGGGTCCGCGAATATTACAGTGGTAGTACTGCCAGACAGGAACAGCGGAACCATGGTGCCCAGACGCTTGATCCCTTTGTCTTCGAGGCCGTTGATGACGAGGACCTTGCGCCCGGCACCGAAGCTCTCACTGCCGAGGAACTCACGGATACCGTCAACGTTGTCGTCACTGCCCTCGAACTCGGCATAATCGAAAGGACGGAAAGCTTCCGCCACGAGCGAGCGTGCTGCGTCTTTCGCCTGCGGAACAAAATACTCGTCTCCCGGCGCAAAAACATACAGCGACGCAGGCTTCTTGCCCCTGAGGCTTGTGAGACCTTCGGTCACCGAGACGTCGTTGGAGTCTGACGCGTATCCCCTGGCTGCTGCCATTGTTCCCGGTCTATGGATAGATCTTCTCGAGCAAGCGGGGGAACGGGACCGCTTCCCGCAGGTGCGGCAGCTTGCAGATCCACGCTACTGTTCTCTCGACACCGAGACCAAATCCGCTATGAGGAACCGATCCATACTTACGGAGATCCAGGTACCACTGGTAGTCTGCTTCAGTAAGCCCCTCGGCATGTACCCGTTCGAGAAGCAGCTCGTAGTTGTCTTCGCGCTGCCCACCCCCGATGATCTCACCGTATCCCTCTGGAGCCAGCAGGTCGGCACACAGGACCGTCTGTGGATTGGCCGGGTTTGTCTTCATGTAGAACGCCTTGAATGATTTTGGGTAGCTGTGCACGAAGACCGGCCGTTCGAACTGGTTCGAGATGAGCGTCTCCTCATCCCCGCCAAAATCATCGCCCCACTGTATCGGCGAACCAGCCTTCTGGAGAAGCTTTACGGCTTCATCGTAGGAAATCCGCGGAAACGGCGTCGCTATCTTCTCGAGCGGGGCAATGTCCCGCTCGATGATGACAAGCTCCTCTCTGCGCTTTTCCAGCACCTGCTGCACGATGTATGTGACAAATCTCTCCTGAAAATCACAGTTCTGGGACCAATCGCAGTAAGCCATTTCGGGCTCGACCATCCAGAACTCGGTCAGGTGTCGGCGTGTCTTGGATTTCTCGGCACGGAACGCGGGGCCAAAGCAATAGACTTTCCCAAAGGCCATGGCTGTCGCTTCGTTGTACAGCTGACCACTCTGAGACAGGTAAGCCGGTACACCGAAATAGTCGGTCGAAAACAGGGTCGAAGATCCCTCGCAGGCATTCGCGGACAGGATAGGCGCATCCATGAGCAGGAACCCGTTGTCATCGAGGTAGTCACGAATGCTCTTGACGATCGTGGCACGTATGCGCATGATCGCCCACTGGCGCTTCGATCGGAGCCACAGATGCCTGTTGCTCATCAGGAAGTCGACGCCGTGCTCTTTGGGGGTTATCGGGTAGTCCACGGCTGCCTGATGGACTTCGATCTTCTGAACATGCATTTCGTGGCCGCCGGGTGCCCGCTCTTCTGCCTGAACAACACCAGTAATACTAATGCTGGTCTCCTGTGTAAGGTGACGCACCAGCTCGAACGTCGACTCTTCGACGTCACCTTTGGCAACGACACACTGCATGATGCTGCTGCCGTCCCGGACAAGCACGAACGCCACCTTCCCGCTGCTCCGGCTGTTGTAGACCCAGCCATCGATGGTCTGGACCTGCCCGACGTAGTCTGCTGCCTTGTCAATGTACATGATTACTTCTCCTCCCGTAATTTCTGATGCAGACACACTGTCGAGTTCAGATTAACCCCACATTCGGGGCATAACCCCCTGCAATCTTCTTTACAGAGTGGAAACTCCGTGACTTCGACGAGCAGGTTCTGGCGGACAACATCCGACACGTCGAGGATGTCTGACTCGAGCGCAAAAACGTCTTCCTGATCAGGATCCTCCTGCCCATTGAGAATGTATGTTTCGTTGACGTCGAACTCGATTTCCTCTGCAACCGGATCCAGACACCTCACACAGGGTTGGCTCACTCTCGCGTCAAACGACCCCGAAAACTGATAGCCGATGCCAAGATTGCTCAGCACAAACTGTCCCGTCACCGGCTCAAGAAGTGTTATTCCAGGAAGATCTCCAATGGACGTTTCCTCGAACACGAACGATTGACTGCTCCCTTCCTCAATGTTCAGTTTCTGGAGTTCGAGTTTCATCGTTGTTCTCCTCTACATGGAACTGCATTTCAGAAGCCTTGACAGTTTCAGAGAGCTTTGTCAGGATCTGCTCCAGCTGCTCCAGCATCTTCAGCGAGTAGTCGTCAGCTTGCCGTTCGGCGGTTTTGCGCGCAGCCTCTACCTCGGCCATCATTCGCGCACGTTCGGCGACGGCGGACCGTACGATCTCGTTGTCGGCAACCAGATCGTCATGCGATCGCTGACCCTCTTCGATCATGCGGCTGCTCTGTCGTCTGGCATCGGCCACCAGCGCGTCACGCTGTTCCAGCAGAGCGCATGCGTTGCGGACCTGTTCCGGGAATGCCGTGCGGAGATGCGCGACTGCATCTGCCAGTTCTTCGTCCTTTATGATGCGATAACCAAACAGCCGCGGCCCCCGTTCTCTCACCTGATCAATGCGGTCGATGATGTCCTGCAGCGTAAGCTTCTCAATCATGTGTTCCTCCCCTGGCCCGGGACAGACCAAGCACAATCCTGTCTGCGACACTCGCAGGCACCAAATCACGAATGTCCCCTCCGCCTTCGAACATCTGTTTGATGAGTGTCGAAGAAACGAGGAAGTGGTCCTGCGAGCTCATGAGGTAGATAATATCCAAGTTCGGGTCAAGATGTCTGTTCGCCCAGGCGAACTGCACTTCATAGTCAAAGTCCGAGACCGGCCGCAACCCGCGCAGCATCATGAAAGTCCCCTGGCGTTGCATGAAATGGACCAGCAAGTCGTCGAAGCCTTCCACTAATACATTCGGGATGTGCCGCGTCGCAGCACGGACCATGTCGACACGCTCGTCCAGCGACCAGATCGGAGTCTTGTATACTATGCCGGACACACCGACAACGAGCCGGTCGCACAAACGCGCTCCACGCTCGATAATATCGACATGTCCTCTGGTGATCGGGTCAAACGTACCCGGATAGACAATTGTATCCATGTGTCCCATAGACCTCATATTCAAGTGTAGTCAAAAGGCCCCCATTGAAAAGAAAAGGAGGAGCTCCTTTCGGCGCCCCTCCTCATCATATCAACACAGTCAGGCCAAGTGCACTTTGCTCAGGAAGCTCTGTGTGCGCTCATGCCGGGGATGCTCGAACAGCTCGGAAGGGGTTCCGGTCTCAATGATGAGACCTTCATCCATGAAGATGACACGATCCGCGACTTCCTTCGCAAAACCCATCTCGTGCGTGACCACAATCATGGTCATGCCTTCGTCCGCAAGTCTGACCATCACGTCGAGAACCTCATGGATCAATTCCACGTCAATGGAGGAAGTCGGCTCGTCGAACAGCATCAGTTTCGGGTGCATGGCCAGCGCACGAGCTATGGCCACTCGCTGTTGCTCGCCGCCACTCATCTGACCAGGCTTATGATCTGCGCGGTGGGACAGCCCCACCTTCGCCAGAAGTTCCATTGCCTCGGCCTCAGCCACCCTGCGAGCAGTCTTCTTGACGACGACAGGGCCCAGAGCGACGTTCTGAAGAGCCGTGAGGTGAGGGAACACGTTGAACTGCTGAAACACCATGCCAATTTCTTCTCTCAGTTTGCGGATGTCATACGTGCCTGGCTCGACGACCCTGCCGTCGAACGTAATGCGGCCGGCCGACGGGGGTTCTATCCAGTTGATGCACCGTACCAGCGTGCTCTTGCCTGAACCTGAGGGGCCCATCAGTACCAGCCGTTCTTTGCAATCCATGTCGAAGCTGACTCCCTTGATGACTTCAAGAGATCCAAATGACTTATGCAGATCTTCGATGGCGAGCAGTTTCCCCTGCGACATCATGCCACATGCCATTTTACTCTACCTTCTTCTCGAGATTCCGGGACCACTGCATGACCGGGGTCGTCATGATCAAGTAAATGATTGCCGCACCGACGTACGGCGACATGACGTTGTACGTGCGGGCTCCGACGATCTTCGCCTTGAAAAGCAGATCCTCCATCGAAATGAAGGCAACCAGGGAAGTATCCTTGATGAGCGCAGCAAATTCATTTGCCAACGGCGGCAGAACTCGTCGGAACGTCTGTGGAAGGATAACGTGGCGCAGTGCCTGCATACGGCTCATGCCAAGGGAGAACGCCGCTTCGGTCTGTCCTTTGGGAATCGATTCGACGGCCGAACGGAATACCTCGGCTATGTAGGCCGCATAGCACACTGCAAGTGAGACCGCAGCTGCCGGGAACTGTGGGAGGTTGACCCCCACAATCGGGAGTGCATAGTACACGATCAGAATCAGCAGCAAGGCCGGCGTTCCGCGCACTGCCTCGATGTAGATACGCGTAATGGCGCCAATGATCTTCCCGCCGAACATGTTCAATAATCCTACCAGCAAGCCGGCAACTGTCGCAAAGGTCATCGAGACCACTGTCAGCGAAAGCGTAGTCCATGCGCCTGCCAGGAGGAACGGAAAGTTTTCGAAGATGATCGACCACTTAAACATTTTCGGTTACCCTACCCACGACTGCTATTCGGGAAGGTATGGCGGGTCGACAAAGAAGTACTTGCGGTACAGGGTCGCATAAGTTCCATCCGCAACCACTTTGCGAAGCGCGGCATCGATGTCGGTCTTGAGCTGAGTGTCATCGGTCCGCACGGCGATCCCATACAATTGTGTCAGGTCCTGGCCGCCCATCAGGGTCACATCGATAACCTTCAACGCAGGATGAGTACTGGCATAAGCTGTGCATACAGGGTAGTCGTTAACGACGGCGTCTACCTTGCCATTCTCGAGGTCAAGCGTCGCAAGCTGAATGTCGGGGTAGGAGTTGACCTTTACGCCGGAAATCGACTTTGCAGATGTCTCGCCTGTTGTCCCAGTCTGAACGCCGACAGTTTTCCCGGTGAGGTCTTCGGGCCTGGTGATAGTGTTCTTGGCAGGGTTATACATGATACCCATGTCTGAACGGTAGTAGGGAATGGAGAAGAGGACCTCCTCCTCACGGGCGGGCGTGATCGTCATAGCAGCACATACGGCGTCGAACTTCTTCCCCTGCAGCGCAAGGAGAAGTCCATCAAAAGCCCCGCTTGTCAGATTGCTGGTCCTGCCCATCTTCGTCGCGATGGCCTCCATCAGTTCGACGTCAAACCCGGTCGGCTTGTTGTTTGCATCGGCGTACTCAAACGGCGCATAAGTCGGGTCTGTCCCCCAGTTAAGTGCTCCAGTCTGAGTCTTGCATCCTGTCAAAGCCGTGACAATCAGTACAGCAACAACGGTCAAGATCACACTACGGGTAAACGCTGTCGTCTTCATTCTTTCTCCTCCTGCATGAGTCGGATTTCCGGCAACCGCCTGCTGAGCAAGCCGCCATATCGCACCACAAAGAACAGTGCTACTCTATACTCTGTGCAATCCACAAATAAAGTAAAGCATGAACGCCGGCCGCTTCATCGGCAGACTGCAGCAAGTATCATACTTGTTCTGATTGCCTGTGGCGCCTTTATGGCGGCTTTTGTCATGCACATAGCCGGCAAGCCAACAGGTTGGTCAGTTCTGGTTGTTGTTGGAGGCTTGAGCGCATTGGGCCTGGCCGGTCTGAGCTTTATAGCGGACCTTGCCGAGAGTCGCGCAGATCGACAGCACCACATGGAGGAACGCTGATGTCCGGGATTCTTTGCACTTTCGACGGAAAGACCCCAATCGTAGCACCTACAGCGTTTATTGCCAATACGGCCGTACTGATAGGAGACGTCACCGTCGAAGACGGTGCCAGCATCTGGTACGGGGTGGTCCTCCGAGGCGACATTGCGCCCATCATCGTGCACCGCAACTCCAACGTCCAGGACAACGTAGTGGGACACGTAGACACTGCTACCCCTCTCATCATCGGTGATGGCGCCACGATCGGTCACAGCGCCGTCCTGCACGGCTGTACCATCGGCCACCATGCCATGGTGGGCATGCATGCTACTGTCCTTACGGGAGCCACTGTCGGTGACGAGGCAGTGGTAGCTGCAGCGGCGCTGGTCTCCGAAAACCGTGTCGTGCCTGCACGATCAATGTCGATGGGTATCCCAGCTCGCACCGTGCGGTCACTTACAGCTGAGGAGATACAGGAGCTTCATCAGCGAGCCGACGATTACGTCAGGCTTGGCGCAATGTCCAGAACGAAGTCTGAATAGGAACGACCTGACAGCGGACCGATTGGCACGTCGGGCTTTCCATCGTCTTCACTTTCTAACCACGTTTCTCCTTGCATTTTTTGACCCTTCCCTATACTTCACCCAACCAACGCTACAGGCCAATCAGCCGAAGAGCCCCTGGTGATGACACGACAAATGTCGTGCCATATCTTCATACCCTTGCAACAAGGAGAGTCAGACATGAGCAGAACTCGTACATCGCGGTGGGGTGCGGTCTTCACTGTCGCACTCGTTCTATGTTTTCTGGTCCTCTCGGGCTGCAGACCCACAGACACGCTATCCGACCTCAAACGCGTCAAGGAGGACGGTGCCCTGACCGTCGGAAACGACACAACGTACGCTCCTTTCGAGTTCGTGGACAGCGAAAACAAGCCAACGGGGTTCGATATTGAACTCATTGCGGCTGTCGCCGAGAAACTTGGACTCAGGCTGGATGTCGTCACCACTGC
>JBAQYC010000013.1:0-2534 GCA_049299835.1 Candidatus Cryosericum sp.
CCGGTCCCACACGATAGTGGTCTCGCGCTGGTTGGTGATGGCGATGGCGACAATCTGGTCAGGAGCCACCTGAGCCTTCTGGACTACAGCGCGAGCTACAGCCAGCTGGGAACTCCAGATCTCTTCCGGGTTCTGTTCCACCCAGCCCGGTCTTGGGTAGATCTGTGTGAACGGCTGAGCCTCAATAGCAAACGGCTGCCCCTTGTCGTTGAAGAGGATAGCCCGTGAGCTGGACGTGCCCTGATCCAGTGCCAGTATGTACTTTTCCATAGAGCCTCCCGCTACTTGTCCTGTGCCGAAGCAACAGCCTCCGCCGCCATGCGCGGGTCATTGCTGATAATCGTCTCGATCCCTGAAACGGCAAAATGACGCACCAGCACACTCAGGTCGACGGTCCATGGCGCCAGCGCCAGGCCGGCCTCATGTACTTCACGGATGAGTCCGTCGAGGGTATTGAGAACATACGGGTGGATCGCGTTGGCGCCTTGCTCACGAGCAGCTGTCACCACGTCTGGAGCCTTGATCAGCCACGGTGCATACAGCAGCCCGGTCCGCGCTTTGGCATCCAGTTTCCGGATGACTCCCATGCTCTGGATATTGAATGAAGAGTAGACGACATTCAATGAATACCTGCCTGCAAGTTCCAGCAGACGTTCCTCCATCCCTTCATACGCGATCTCCGAGTTTTTGAGTTCGATATTGAGCGTCCCTCTCGTTCCGTCGAAAACCTCGAAGACCTCCCGCATGGTAGGAATCGGCTCGTGGTGAAGGGGGCCGGGAAACCGGACACCGGCGTCGAGCTTGCGGACCTCCTGCAGGGTAAGATCCTTCACCCATCCACTGCCATCCGTGGTCCTGTCGACCTTCTCATCATGGATAACAACCAGTTCTCCGTCCTTCGTCATCTGAACATCGCATTCGGCACCGTCGACGCCGTGGTCCAGATCGTCGCGTACGAGCGCGAACGAAGCCACTGTGTTTTCTGGAGCCAGTCGAGGCTCCCCTCTGTGTCCAAGTACCAGCATGGTCAGACCTCCTCATTCATTATTTGGAGCGGCTCAACCGGCCTGCAATGCGCGCCGGAGGCTACCCAATGATAACCCGAAACAGGAGCCAGACAACATGACCGCCTGCGGCCCAAAGCATACCAGAGGGCCACAAAAAGAAGGCCGAAACGCCCAGAGACGGCCCCGAGACCGTACTTAGGTACGGACTTCGTTGACAACGAGCGCCATCTCCATATCCTGAGAGTACCCGGGAAGACGAAGCATGAAGCCGTTTTCATCGAGAAAGAAAGGGAGGTTATCATGGGAAAGTTCATATCACTCAAGACGGCAATCCCTGGACCAAAATCCATCGAGCTTGCCAAGAGGGAAGCGAAAGTTGTCGCAGCACCAATGCGCGATGCCCTGTCGCCTGCCTGGATCGCTGAGGGACATGGGGCACTGGTAACCGATGTCGACGGCAACACCTTTATCGACCTTACCGGCGGCTGGGGCTGTATGGCGGTCGGTCACTCCCATCCTCGCGTTACCGCAGCCATCAAGGACCAGGCGGACCACTTCCTGCACACGGACTTCACGTCCGTCCCATACGAGCCGTACCTCACTGTTTGCGAGAAACTTGCCAGGCTCACTCCAGGTGACTTCGAGAAGTCTGTAGCTTTGTTCAACAATGGTGCGGAGGCTATCGAGAATGCAGTCAAGATTGCGCGCCACGTCACCGGCCGTACCGGTGTCGTCGTATTCGACCGCGCCTTCCACGGACGTTCACTCCTCACGATGACGATGACGCACAAGGCGAAACCCTACAAGGCTGGGTTTGGCCCCTTCGCACCAGACGTCTATCGTATGCCCTACGTTACCCCATATCACCCGTCCATCATGATCGAAGAGTGGGAAAAGCTTCTCATGACCTATGTCGACCCTTCGACCGTCGCGTGCTTCGTCGTCGAGCCCGTTCAGGGTGAGGGGGGATTCCGCGTCCCAACGGATGGTTTCCTCGAGATGCTGCGCGAGGTCTCGAAGAAGTATGGCATCCTTCTCGTCGCTGATGAAATTCAGGCCGGCGTCGGCCGCACCGGCAAGTTCTTTTCCATTGAGAACTGGAACGTCGTCCCGGACATCATCTGCACAGCCAAGTCCCTGGCAGCCGGCATGCCGCTGTCAGCAGTCATTGCCCGGAAAGACATCATGGACAAGCTCCCCGGCAGCAGCATCGGTGGCACCTATGTCGGCAATCCTGTCGCCTGCCGCGCAGCCAGCGAAGTCATCGACATCATCGAGGACGAGCATCTGCTCGACCGTGCCGTTGCTCTTGGAAAACTAATTCGGAGCCACTGGGATGCCTGGAAGGAAAAGTACGAGATCATTGGCGATGTCCGTGGTATAGGTGCCATGCAGGCCATCGAGTTCGTCAAGAATCGCACCACTCGCGAACCCGCGACACAGTTGAACGGCGAGATCATCAAGGAATGCCTGCACAACGGCGTCCTCGTCGCCGGTTCGGGCATCTATGGCAACTGCATCCGCATG
>JBAQYC010000014.1:0-4141 GCA_049299835.1 Candidatus Cryosericum sp.
GTGCGCTCGCGTCGCCGATCGTCTGCAGTGCACGCGCCTGGAAGAGCTTGTCGTGCAGGGCCTTGCCGAGTGCACCGCCTTTCTCTGCGAGTTCACGCGCCTTGCCCGCGTCTCCCTGGGCAACGGCCACCTGGCTCATGACGAGCAGAGCGTCAGCCTCGAGCTCCTTGTTGCCCATGCGCTTTGACGTATCGCAGGCAATCTGGAAGTAGTGCATCGCCTTGTCCCACTCCTCCATCTCCGTATACATACCGCCGAGATCACTCGCATAGTGCAGAGTGAACTCAGGGTCGACAGGCAGAGTCCTGGCCAGGACTTCGGCCTTCAGTGAGAAGGTGATCCCTTTCTCCAGCTCGTCCAGCATGCCATACAGGGGACCCATGTTGACATAGACACGGGCAAGGCCGGCATTGTCATGTTTTGCCTCGTACAGCACGGCTGCCCTGTCCAGAAGTGCCAGCGCAGGTTTGAACTCGTCCTGCTCCGCAAGGACCACCGCGGCATCCAGCAATGCAGTCGCAGGCTGTGTGCCCGCGGGACACGCTGCCTCCACCTTCTGAACGAAGTCCTTTGGGTCCTTCTTGAACGAACGCGTCAGCTCCGCGAGGCGTTCCCGCTGCCTGCGGTCCTTGCGATCCTCGGCGCTGCTGCTGATCGGTTCCCTGTTCTTCTCTGTCATATCTCGTCCTCCCGTGCTGCTCTGCCGCGGCTAAGCGCGCGGACTGGCCAGCTGACTCGCGGCAAACGCGATCGCGCGCCGCATGTACTCCTCATCGAACCCGCTTACGACGGCCGGTGTCTCGAACACCCGCCGCGGGATGGTCAACTTGTCAAAGTCAAAGTCGTTCGCAAGCTTGAACGCGAACTTGGCACGGTAGATGTCGTCCGCAGTTGCCAGCAGCTGTTCCGCCGTCAAATCATATCCTGCGGCGGCCAGTGCACGCAGTGTCAACTCAGGCGTGTAGATGCCTCGGGCGAAGAAGCAAACCGTGAGAGAACTGAGCACCTGACGCCAGCGCTCTTCGTCCATAAGTTTTTGAGCAAGCTGCTCGGCAGGGATCAACCCCTTCGTCAGTTCCTTCTGATCAATGGCATACCCGGCATTGTCCAGATGACTGTGACGTGCTCCCAGCATGAATCCGAGGTACCCGGCCGGGCCCGTATGGTATCCGGGCATCTCGTTGCCGCCAAACGCCATGGCAAACTCCGACCCGCCGTAACGGTCAGACGCTGCATCAACACCGCAACCCAGCGTCCTCCAGAATTCGTTCGGCCGACTGGTGATAGCTTCGACGCCTGCGACATAGCCGCCCACGTTGCCGAACTCGAGCTTCAGGCCGCCCGTGTCCTGGTCCGTGACCAGCCCTTTTTCCATCGCCTCGGTCGCCCAGGCCAGGCACACGCCGGCGCTCATAGCGTCCAGTCCCAGGACCTCGACCTCATCCATGAGGCTGAGTACCTGCTCAGGATCACTGAGACCGAGCATTGAACCGAGTGCATAGATGGGCTCATAGTCATACGAGATCATCGTCGTCTTGTAGTAGTACGCTTCATCCTGATAGGGCTCACGCAGAGCAGCGATGTGAATGCAGGCCACGGGGCAATGCGAGCAGGCCAGGCGACGCCCGAGGTAGTGCTCGGCGTAGTGCTCACCCGAGATGGCTTCAGCGGACTCGAAACATCCAGACTGCACGTTGCGCGTGGGAAGTCCGCGCAGCGCAGACAGTGGCTGGATATTCTCCGCCGTGCCCAGGTCGTGGTACTTCTTCATAACCGGGCTGCTGACCGCTGCCGTGTTGATCTCATCGTAGAGCGCCCGGTATTCAACTTTGTCAGCCACTTCAAGCGTTCGATTGCCTGATACGACCACGGCCTTGAGCTTCTTGCTGCCAAAGACCGCCCCCATGCCGAGTCGCCCGAAGTGCCGGTACGTCTCGGTGCTGACGTCGGCGTAGGTCACCAGGTTCTCGCCTGCGCGACCGATGCGCATAATGCTGCGCAGACCCGATGAGCTCTCGTTCTGCCGTATGATGCGGCCGGCGGTCACACTGGAACTCATGCCCCACAATGTGGTGGCGTCGCGGAAATACGCCTTGCCTCCCTCGATGCTGAGGTACCCCGGATTGGTGTTGGCGCCGGTGATGACGATTGCGCCGAGCCCCGACATACGGATGGCCACTGCGCTACGCCCTCCCGCATGTGATTCACCCAGATTGCCTGTGTGTGGCGACTTGAACATCGCCACGGTCTTGGACCCGAGAGGGAACAGCCCGTCCAGGGGTCCGGTCGCAAGCACGACAGGCGCCTCGGGGGCCAGCGGATCCATGCCTGCTGGACAATTCTCGGTCAGGAGCCGGATACCGACCCCCGCCCCTCCAAAGTACTTCCCGAACAGGTCTTCACGACGCTCGACCCAGGAACGCTTCTTGCTCAGGTCGACGTACAGAACGTTGGCAAGTGGATCATTTGGCAGCATCGGGGACCTCCTCGCGGCGTTCTTCGAGCGCCAGCACTCCATGTGGGCAGTACTTGGCACAGTAGCCACAATGCACACAGATGATCGGCTTCTCCGCTTCCTTGTCCCAGAAGATGGCACTGACGATGCACGCTTGCCGGCACAGCCCGCAGCCCGTGCACTTCGAGGGGTTCAGAAGAACTCCTCCACCCTTGCGCAAGACCAGTGCGTCTTCCGGGCAGACCTTGGCGCACGGGGGGTCCTGGCATGCTCGACAGACGACTACCGAAAGGCCACGTTCCATGCCGCCAATAGACTTGATATGAATCGCAGTCTTGCCCATTCCTGCGTAACCCAGCCGGCGGGTGCACGCAAACATGCATATCTGGCAGCCTGTACAGCGTTCCGCATCAATGACGGATAATCTCATGAGTTCTTCTCCTTGCAGCGCCGCGTATCGGGTGCCTGCACCTGCTTGCTCTTTCATAGTATATGCCCGGTACAACCATTGCATGCATACATGTTGACTTCTCTGGCACGCTCGTGGACCAAGGGCCGCCAGGACGAGAGAGAAGCCTCCCGCTTCCGGCAAGCTTGCAGCCCTGTCGTTCGCTTAAGATCGGGTTTGGCTATACTTGGTTCATAGTATGAGGAGGCTCGGATGGAACAGTTTCACGAGACGATGGCGGGAGCTACGGTTACGCGCATGCCGGTCGGTCCCCTGTTGACCAATTGCTACCTGGTACAGTCGGGGACTGAACTCATGCTGGTGGACCCGGGCATGGTCTGGAACCGGGAGCTGGAGGAGGTAGCCACCGTCGTCGAGGGAGCCAACGCTCGTCTCAGATGGATCGTGTGCACCCATGGGCATTTCGATCACGTCTCGGGAGTCGACACAGCGATGAAGCGTTTTCCGGACGCGACGCTGCTCATGGACCCACTGGAAGCCGAACTCGCCAGGGACCCGATGGCCAACTATGCGGCGCAGATGGGATCGACGTTCGCCATGCACGCGGAGGCGTCTCCTCTGATTGCAGGACAGGAACTGCCCCTGGGACTCATCACCTATCACATCGCGACCATATCGGGACATACGCCGGCCGGCAGTGTGCTCATCGCGGCGGACCACGCGTTCGTCGGCGACACACTCTTTGCGGGAAGCGTTGGGCGCACGCCAGGCCAGGAGGAATTCGAGCAGTTGCTCGTCGGGATCCGCGTGACCCTTATGACACTTTCCCCGGCAACGCGCATCTTCCCGGGGCACGGCGAACCGACGACCGTCGGAGCTGAGCTGGGAGACAACCCCTGGCTGTAATCAGTTGCTGAGTTGCGCGCGCAGTTCGGCTCGCGTCTGTTCGATGTCGCTGGACACGTTTCTGAGCGCGATCAGGTAGCAGGGAACCCACAGCACCGACGCCCCTGCTATGAGCACCAGGAAGGCGGTCCCCAGACTGATCCTGAGCGCCACGATGCCGGTCAGCAGTGGGGCAAGCGCCGCACCTGTAGTCTCCACGAGGCTCTGCATGGCAAGCGCGGTACTACGTACTTCAGGCGGGCTGACGTCGCTGATCGTGGCAACGATATTGGGAGCCGCGAATCCCGTCAGGAATGATCCGGCCATGGCGAGAAGAGCGAACACGACGTGGTCTGCTGCAGGAACCAGGAGGGCCATACAGAGGAAAAACG
>JBAQYC010000015.1:0-1891 GCA_049299835.1 Candidatus Cryosericum sp.
CATATTTAAGTATATGCGTCTGATGAGGAATGCAAGCACTTGCATCCGGGATATCCGGCCATTGACCGTTTCACCAGTCTTCTATAATGAAACTAGAGAATTCCCTTGACTGCCAGTGACGTACAGGAGGTGTCCATGAGACGTCTAGTTGCTGTGTTGATCGCTGTTGCTGCCATCTGCTGGCTGACCATTCCTGGATTGCTGTTACTCCCTGCACCAGCCTCAGGGGTGACACCTGCCTGGCAGAAGACCTCACTTGACGCAGGACAGGTCCATGCTGTCCTGGTCCATCCCACAGATCCCACCACGGTGTTCGCCGGTACAGACAAGGGGCTCTACCGGTCGACGGACCTGGGTGTCACCTGGGGACCGTACGGCACCGGTATCAAGACAAGCTCCTCCGCCTCTGTCAAGGTGCTGAGCCTCGCAGGGGCCGGGGACGGCAGTCGACTCTACGCTGGAACCTCAGCCGGAGTGTTCCAGTCGACCGACGCAGGCGCAACATGGGCCCAGGGTTCGGGAATGCTCTCGGGCAGCGGGATAATCCGCTACTACTATGCGATTACAGCACTGGCGATCGACCCTGCCAATCCACAAACCATCTATGCAGGCGACAGCGGTATGATGACAGAGGGACGCATCCTGAAATCCACGGATGGCGGGGCGACCTGGACGACAGCCTCGTCAGGGATCTCCACTCACAACGTGACGGCGCTGGCCGTCCATCCGGACAAACCCGCGACCATCTACGCCGTCGTCGAGGACTCACTGTACGTTTCGGACAATGCCGGAGCAAGCTGGATGAAGACAACCGGGAAGATGGAGGCTGGTTCGTCAGAAGCGCACGTCCTGACGGTCCTGGTGACCTCTGACACTGTCTACGCCGGGACCACTGCTGGCGTCTGGAAGTCCCTGGATAGCGGGGCTACCTGGTCACAGGGGACCGGGCTCAACTCATCGGGCATCCTCAAGTACTTCTTCGGTATCGCGGCACTCGCGGCGGACCCCGCCGGATCATCTCTTCTCTACGCCGGCGACAGTGGCCTCATGACCTCCGGCGGCGTGTATACATCGACTGACGGCGGCACCTCCTGGACCCAGGTGGGAGGAGCGCTCACAGAAGACATTTCTTGCCTTGCCATGGACTCTTCGGACCCGCGCACCGTGTATGCTGCCACGGATGCCGGTCTGTACCGCCTGACGAACGTCTCTTCCATCAGCTTCCGGATCACGGCCTCTGCGCCGCAGGGGCGAGGCGCCATCCTGCCAACGGTGAAAGAAGTCGCGGAAGGCGAGAGTGTCACACTGAACCTCTTGCCTGATGCGGGATACCGCCTGACGGTCCTGACCGACAACGGCGCCGGCGTGACGGGGCTGGTCCGCAACAACGCATACGTACTGACTGGAATCACCATGGATCACGTCATCATGGCTGTCTTTGAGCCTATTCCCATCATCCTCCCCCCAGCCTCGTCGCACACGCTGGTACTCACCATCGGTTCGTCGGCGATGTCCGTCGATGGGACACCTGCAACGCTCGACTCGCCACCCATCATCCGCGAAGGCCGGACTCTGCTCCCTGTCCGCGCGGTGATCGAAGCCCTCGAAGGGAGTGTCGGCTGGGATGCTGCCGCCCGGAAGGCGACCGTGACGCTCGGCGCACATACGGTCGAGGTCTGGATCGGCTCTCGTCAGGCACGTGTGGACGGAATGTACGTAGCTTTGGACGTCGCTGCGATGATCGTCAACAGCAGGACACTGCTTCCCCTTCGCTTCGTCGCGGAGAACCTGGGTTGCGTCGTCACGTGGGACCCGGTCGGCAGGACGGTGACGATCGAACTCTAACCGGTGAGGCTTGTGGAAGGAGCGACCTTCGCCGTTTCCAGTACAT
>JBAQYC010000016.1:0-1988 GCA_049299835.1 Candidatus Cryosericum sp.
GGATTGAAGCGATTGCCGTCAACGCAGGCGGAGCGTACGTGATCGACGATTCCAAATGCATCGATTGTGGAACATGCGTGGACAGCTGTCCTCAGCAGGCGATCTTCAGGTCGCCGGCTGCCCCCCATCCTTACATGTGTAATCTCTGTGGAGCCTGCGTGGCAAATTGCGCGGCGCAAGCCCTGACCTGGGAGGAAGACCGATGATCAATGGCTATGGTGGCTCGATTCTGCGTGTTGACCTGAGCACCAGGTCGGTCAGGCAAGAGCCCGTGACGCCCGAATTGGCGCACGATTGGCTGGGCGGTCGTGCCTGGATCGCTAAATATATGTACGAAGAACTTCCTGTGGGCGTGGATCCGCTCAGCGCGGCAAACAAGGTGTTTGTAGCGGCGGGGCCTCTCTCGGGTACGTTGTGGCCTTCAAGTGCCAAGATCCTGTGGGGGACCAAGTCTCCGCTGACGGGAGGGTACATCGACAGCAATATGGGTGGCCTGATCATGGCGGAACTCAAGTACGCCGGCTGGGACATGATCATCCTCGAGGGCGCTTCCGCAGTTCCGGTGTACCTCGTCATCGAAGATGACAAGGTGGAGATACGTGACGCTGCCGGCTACTGGGGCCAGGGGTCCGTCGACGCTGAGTATGCCCTGAAACACGATCTCGGCGAGGACTTCCAGATCGCGACCATCGGCCCTGCCGGAGAGAACCTTGTGAAGTTCGCGTGTATCACGCATGACGTGGGGCGTCAGGCCGGCCGAGGAGGAATCGGTGCGGTCCTGGGGTCGAAGAAGCTCAAGGCAATCGCAGTGCGTGGAACGAAGCCGATCCCGGTCGCTGATATCGAAGGCCTTCAGAAGCACACGACCTCCGTCATCGACTATATCAAGAATACTGCGTTCTTCCCGACCTTCTCCAAGTATGGCACGACGGACATCACGGACTGGTGTGACAGCGTCGGCGTCATTCCCGTCGACAATTTCCAGCATGCGCAGTACGCGAAGAAGGACCGCATCGACGGCAAATACATGCGTGAGCAGATGTATGTTCGAGACAAGGGCTGCTATGCATGTCCGCTGGGCTGTTCGACATACACGTACTCGAAGAAGTACGACGTTCACGTCGAGGGCCCCGAGTACGAGACGATCGGCCTGATGGGCTCCAACCTGGGTATGGACAGCATCGAGGAGATTGCGGTGCTCAACGCCGATGTCGACAATCTGGGTATGGACTCGATCTCCTCAGGATCCGCCATCGCTTTCGCAATGGAGTTGTATCAGCGTGGCATCCTGACGCGCGATGACTTTGGCGGCCTCGAGATGGCGTGGGGAAACGTAGATGCAGCACGAGAGTTCCTGAAGCTCATAGCGTCGCACAAGGGCATCGGCGCAACCTTTGCGGAGGGAGCGCTGCGAGCGTCACGCATCATCGGGCGAGACACCGAGAAGTACGTGGTCCAGGTCAAGGGACTGGACTATTCGGCCTACGATACACACGCTGCGCCGGCTATGATGCTGGCGTACATGACGTCCGACATCGGGGCTCAGCATACCCGCGCCTGGGCGATCGTCCAGGACATCAACATGGGCAGGGAGTCGACCGAGGGCAAGGGCAAGCTCGTGTACGATCTTCAACACTTGCGTCCGCTCATGGAGGTTCTCGGTGTCTGTCGCTTCCCGTGGCTGGAGGTCAAGGTGGACTGGGAGAACTATGTGACAGCTCTGAACCTCGTCACCGGACAGCACTACACGACCGAGGAGCTGTTCGCGTTCAGCGAGAAGGTGTGGAACCTGACGCGAGCGTTCTGGACCCGGGAGGTCGATGGATTTGGGCGCGCTTTTGACCAGCCGCCGGCCAAGATGTACGAGGAAATGCCCGATGGGCCGACGAAGGGCGCCCATGTGACACAGGAGATGGTGGACCAGCTTTTGGACGGGTACTATCAGGCGTACCGCTGGGATCAGAATGGACTACCGACGGCCAGGAGGC
>JBAQYC010000017.1:0-2392 GCA_049299835.1 Candidatus Cryosericum sp.
GCGTGGACCACGAGCTGTTCGCCGTGCCTGCCAGGAAGTGGCTCGACACGCTGACGACCCTGCCGAGGCAGCGCAAGCTCCTGTACGTCGGAGCAATGCGCGAATGGTTTGACGGACGAGTGCTCGGCGCGATTGCTGCCGCGTATCCAGACTGGGAGATCGACTGTTTCGGCGATGTCATTCCCGCCGTCCGTAATGAACTGGCCGTCCATGTCAACATTCACTTCAAGGGAACGCTCTCGCAAGCTGCGATCGCGCAGTTGGCCCCCCAATACGACGTCGCACTCATCCCCTTCCGTGAGTCACCGTTGACCATAGGCGTCGATCCACTGAAGTTCTATGAATATATCGCGGCCGGCCTGCCTGTGGTCTCGTCGACAATCCACGCGCTTGGTGCATTCGACGAAAACATGGTGCGTCTCGCCGCCACGCCTGAAGAGTTCGTATCAGCGGTACAGGCGGCTATCGACACGGATTCGCTTGATTTGCGCCGGTACCGCGTGCAGTCGTCCCAACGGTTTGACTGGTCGTTCCGGATCGCGGAATTCGACCGTGTGCTTGATGCATTGACACACCACGAGTCCTGACTATGGAGGAAAAGATGGAAAAGAAGCTTGCAATTGTCGGTCTTGGCTATGTTGGCCTGCCTCTTGCACTGACCTATGCACTGGACGGGTTTCAGGTCTCGGGAGTCGACATAGATACGCGGCGCATCGAGTCGATCAACACTTCTTCTCTCGGTATGCGCGAAGACTTCGATGGGGTACCAGTCAATGACGTCCTTCGAACGTGTCTTGCGGATGGCCGCCTGAAGGTCACCAGCAAGTTCGATGAGCTCCCGAAGGATGTGACGACCTTTGTCATCACGGTAGGCATCCCCATTGACAAGGCATGGACCCTGGACATGAGCATGCTGACGAGCGCTTGCACACAGCTCGGCAAGGTCCTCAAGAAAGGGGATCTCGTCATCTGCCGGTCCACTGTACCTGTCGGAACGACACGCGGCCTCGTGCTTTCCACGCTGGAACGCGAAAGCGGGCTTGCAGCAGGCATGGACTTTGACCTCGCATATTCGTCGGAACGGATAGCTGAAGGGCACGCCTATGACGAGTTCCGCAACATGCCACTGGTCGTCGGGGGCATCGATGCAAAGAGTCTCGACCGTGCGACCCGGATACTCGGAGCAGTAAACCGCGAACCCGTTTTCAAAGCGTCTTCCATCGAACTCGTGGAAGCGGCAAAGATGTTCGAGAATGCTCAGCGCGACGTCAACATCGCAATTGCAGACCAGCTGGCCCGGTTTGCTAATCACTTCGATATTCCTACGTGGGAACTGGTCGAGGCATGCAATACGCATTCGAGAGTCAAGATACTCATGCCCGGCATTGGCGTCGGAGGGCACTGCATTCCCTATGCCTCGCCCTATCTGTTCGGTTCGCTCTCGGGTCCTGACGAATGTGACGACTTGCTTCCGACCTTCGTGTCCGCACGTCAGGCGAACGCTGCTCAGCCTGCATATATTGCAGAGCGCATGGCCAGCAGAATGAGCGGACTCGAGGGCAAGCGCGTTCTGTTTGTCGGGATCGCCATGAAGGATTACTCGGACGACGTCACGGTGAGCCCAGCAGTGGACCTTGCCACGGCTCTTGTGAAAGCGGGCGCGGAAGTGCATGTTCTCGACACCATCGCTGAGGCACCCGCCGAATTCGGCCGCGAGAAGGATATCGAAGCAGGCTCGTCGTGGGCAGACGCAATCGTCCTGCCAATACGCCAGACCCACGTCGACTACGAATGTCTCAAGACAGCAGTTGCTGCGGCCGCCGGCCGTCTGGTCCTGTTCGATTTCAGAGGCGTGTTTGAACATGATGGTGACGTCCTCCAGCAACCCTGGTACGTTCGTCTGTAGAATGCAGGCACGTGCGCCGGACAATGGTTGAACGAGTCCACGTCGCCGGTGTTCCGGTCGACAATCTGGACATGGACGAGGCTCTTGGAGTAATCGAAAGCTTCGTCGCATCTCGCACCCCTCACATGGGGGTTGCCATCAATCCGGAGAAGATCATCAAGGCTAAACAGGACAAAGCCCTTGAGAAAGTTCTGCGAACAAGCGACCTGAACTTCTGCGATGGCATCGGAATCATGTGGGCTTCCAGGCTGTTTTACCATGAGAGCATCAAGTCCCGTGTCACAGGTGTCGACCTTTTCTTGCGGCTGCTTGATCTGGCAGATGACCGTGGGTGGAGACTCTTCCTTCTTGGATCGCGTCCCGACGTGCTCTCAAGGGTTGTGGCGATTGTCCAGGAGAGATACCCCGGTCTCATTGTAGCCGGTTCACATGACGGATACTTCAGTGAGGCGGATGAACCCGGCCTGGTTGCGGAGATAGCCGGTA
>JBAQYC010000018.1:0-3909 GCA_049299835.1 Candidatus Cryosericum sp.
GGCAGCGAGCAGCTCGTCATTGAGAGTGCCCTTGCCGCCATCGACAGGAGTGTCGCTGGTGCGTGGAGTGCCATGCAATTGGATGCCGGTGCCGACACGACGACCGAAGCAGCCGCAACCTTCGCAGCGCAAGGGGGCTATACGATTCTGGCTCAGGCCCAACGCGCGCTGGCTGGCGCAGGATTGCCCACGGGACTCTGGGACCATCCGGTCGCCTCACTGTCCGTGGGCGAACGCCTGTGGCTGCGCGTGGCCGAAGCAATGCTGGCTGGTGCCGACCTCCTTCTCCTTGATGAGGCCACGTCTCATCTGGACATTCAGAAACGTGCCGAGCTGGCTGCCATGCTCCAGGAACTTACTACCCCGTATGTGGTCGTCTCCCACGACCGGCATTTTCTGGACCTTGTTTGCGTGCAAGTCCTGGAGCTCAGCCATGGACATGGGCGCCTGTATGCGGGCGGATACTCGGACTATGTCGCCGCCGTCCGGAATCAGCGGGAGCACGATCAGGACGTCTATGACGTGCAGACGCGCAAGGCCCGGCAATTGAAAAAGGCGATCGGCAGGGTCAAGGCACAAGCTGGCGCCATCGAGGCGCTGGCATACAAGTCGAGCTCGGGGTTCTTCAGCCACAAGGCTGCCAGGATGGAGAAACGTGCACAGGCCATGCGCAGACAATTGGAGCGGTCTCTCGCCGAAGCGCAGGCGGCCAAGCCGTTTATCGAGAAGAAACGCACCTTCGCCATCAACGGCGCCACCCGTGGCGGCATCCTGGCTTCACTTGAGTCCGTTTCCGCTGTGGCAGGAGACAGGGTCCTGTTCCATGACCTCTCCCTCACGATCCGTGGCGGCGAACACTGGTGTATCCTTGGTCCCAACGGCGCCGGCAAATCCACCCTGCTCAACATCCTTCTCGGAACACGGAAGCCGGACACCGGCAAGGCCAGCCTGTCGCCTTCCGTGAACGTGGGCTTCGTGCCTCAGCAAGTTGCTCTTTTGCATGGAGGCGAACTTCCCATCGATCTCGTCCGCTCGGCAAGCTGTCTGACCCGCGAGGATGCCAGAATCTTGCTGGGGACTCTGGGTATCGAAGACGACCAGGTCTTCCAGCCGGTCTCCCTGCTCTCGACAGGTCAGCAGAAGCGTGTGTTCATAGCGCGCCTCGTTGCCGGAACACCCGATCTGCTCGTCATCGACGAGCTGGAGGGAAACCTCGCTATCGACGCCGTGATCCAGATGGAACGGGCGCTGTCGGCGTTCAGCGGCGCTCTGGTGATGGTGACCCATGACGTGACACTCGCACAGGCAGTCGGGCGGGAGTTTCTGACACTGAACGGACAGGGAGGATGGTCCCGGGAAAGCATGTTCATGGACGGCGGATCCTGATCAACACACAACCTTCGTTGACAGTGAGTCATTCAGCCTCATACTATGACGTCTTACAGGTCCGTGCACAGGGAAACAGACGGTCGGAGGAATCCGATCGAACGCTCACTGTCGATGTCTCAAAGCATGGGTCCAATAGCACTCGCCACACCCGTGCGGCGACATCCGACATATGAAAGAGCCGCCTGCTGACTGTCTGAGAGCGTCATCCTGTCGAGCGCCGGCACAAGGAGCTCCAGTGACATTTGATTCATTCCATCTTGACCCCCGCCTCACCGCGGGTATTGTTTCATGCGGCTACACCACACCCACACCCATCCAGGAACAGGCTATTCCCCCTGTCCTGGAAGGACGTGACGTCATGGGCCTTGCCCAGACCGGTACCGGCAAGACGGCCGCATATGCGCTCCCTATTATGGAGCGCCTGCTGACGGGACCGCGCGGTTCGCTGCGCGCTCTCGTCGTTGCCCCGACCCGCGAACTGGCAGAGCAGATCGCTGACGATTTCCGCGACCTGGGCCGCAAGGCTCGCCTCACCGTCCTCACCATCTACGGCGGTGTCGGCATCAATCCTCAGATCGACGCACTCCGGCGCGGTGTAGACATTGTCGTCGCCTGCCCCGGCCGTTTGCTGGACCACATCACCCAGGGTACTATCGACCTCACGAAGATCCAGGTCCTCGTCCTCGACGAAGCGGACATGATGCTGGATATGGGCTTCCTGCCAGACGTTCGCCGCATCATCAGGAACCTCCCGATCGAGCGCCAGAACCTGCTGTTCAGCGCCACCATGCCGGTCGACATCCTGCATCTGGCCGATGCCATCCTGCGTGATCCCGTGACAGTCCAGATCGGACGCTCCGCCCCGGTAGAAACAGTTTCCCATGCGCTCTACCCGGTACCTCAGCATCTCAAGACACCACTGCTCATCGAGTTGCTGAAGCACACTGATACGGAGTCGGTCCTGATCTTCACTCGCACGAAACACCGGGCCAAGAAGCTTGGCGAGAAGCTGGCCAAGGAAGGCTACCGGGCGACGTCGCTGCAGGGCAATCTCTCGCAGCGCGCACGTCAAGCGGCACTGGGTGGATTCCGCGACGGCAGCTATAAGGTGCTTGTTGCAACCGACATCGCGGCCCGCGGCATCGATGTAACCCAGATCTCACACGTCATCAACTACGATATCCCTGACACCACGGACGCATATACACATCGCATCGGTCGTACCGGCCGCGCGCTCCATTCGGGAGATGCGTTTACGCTGGTCACAGAGGAAGATACGATATTGGTCCGCGATATCGAGAAGGTCCTGGGAACGCCCATTGAACGGCGTACCCTCGCCGGCTTCGACTACAAGGCCGCGGCCCCAAAGCGGGAAACCGAGTTTGCGTGGGACCCCAGACCTGGTACGAGTTCCAGTCGCCCTCAGCATTCGTCCAACCGTGACGGTCAGTCCACTTCAACTCCGAGACATCATGAAAACAGCGTGAATACGCCAAAGAGCTCGAATCATCGGTCAGAGACCAGAAGACCAGCCAATATCCGGACCTCTTGACAGCGTTTGCAGAGAAGTGATATAATAGAGGTGTGATAGCGCCAAACGTTATCACATGCCCTCCTTCGCAGGGGCCCCGTCTGGGGCCCCTCGCTTTTTCCCCTGCCTGTATATATCATCTCTGGTACCCTATTCGCGAATCGTCTGGCCCAGTGTCGGCACATCCACGAGGACGTAGTCCGAGCGATCGATCGCCCCTACCATGAACTCGGGTTCACCCGCTATGCGCGCCTGGTCGCCCGCCTCATAGTCGACCCCGTTGATCGTGAGGGCGCCACGGGTCAGGTAGAGAAACGCGCACCGATCCGGCGTCATGTGGTAGTCGATCATCCGGTAGGCATCGAGCGAGCCCACAAAAACGGTCGCGTCCGCATTCATGGGGATCCCACCAGCCTTGTTCTGACCGGAAGCCACTGCAACCAGTTCATTGGGGCGAGGAATGACTCCAAATGCTGCCTCGGCATGCGATGGCATCAATCCGGTCACCCGTGGAAAAATCCCAATCTGATACAAGTGGGATTGTCCCGGGCACTCGTTCATCTCGGTGTGATGGACACCTGTCCCGGAAGACAGAACCTGTACATCTCCTGGTCGCAGGCGTATCGGAGGCTGGACCCCCTGCCTCTGCCGCATTTCTCCTGCCATGACGATGGTGATGATCTCGATTTCATCATGGAAGTGTAACGGAAAGCCTCCCGCGGGGTGGACAAGGTCATCGTTGAAAAACCGGAGGCCACCCCAGCGGATGTTTCCGGGCTCGAAGTAGTCGCCATACGAGAACAGCAGAAAGTCCTCGGAGCGATGCGATGCGGCGAGATGCCGCTTCTGCGATGCGATGCGGCGAATCATCCAGCCTCGCTGCGATACTGGTCCCCGGACAGAATCTCGCCGGTGCCGATCATATCCAGGAATACCTGCCCGATTGTGGGATCGAACTGCGTCCCAAGGTGCCGCGCGATCTCCTCCCG
>JBAQYC010000019.1:0-4795 GCA_049299835.1 Candidatus Cryosericum sp.
GGTGGTCGGCAAGACTACGCGCGAGATGGCCACGCTCAGGCCCGGCAATACTATCCACGACATCGTAGGGCCCCTGGGCAAACCGACGCATGTCCAGCGCTTCGGGACCGTCCTGTGTGTGGGCGGCGGTATAGGAACGGCACCACTCTATCCGATCGCGAAGGGCATGAAAGAAGCCCGAAACCGTGTCATTACGGTCCTGGGGGCAAGGACACACGATCTGCTCATTCTCGAAGACGACATGCGCAATGTCAGCGATGAGCTCATCGTCACAACCGACGACGGGTCATATGGCACCAAGGGACTCGTGACCGACGCTATCCGCTCTCTCGTGGCCGGCGGGACGCACATCGACCAGGCGGTCGTCATCGGCCCCCCTCTCATGATGAAGTTCACGTCTCTGCTCACCAGGGAACTCGGCATCCCCACGATGGCCTCTCTGAATCCCATCATGATCGACGGGACCGGCATGTGTGGAGGATGTCGCGTCACTGTGGGCGGCGAGATCAAGTTCGCTTGCGTGGACGGTCCGGAGTTTAATGCGCACGAGGTAGACTGGGACAGTATGATCCGGCGCCTCGGGACCTACCGCACGCCGGAGCAGGCAGCAGCCGAACGCTATGACCATGAATGCCGCGTCGGTCTGGGCGGCGGAAAGACACGATGAACGCTGCCGCTCGATTGAAGCTGCCACCTGTCGTTATGCCCGAACAGGACCCTGTCGAACGCGTCCACAACGTCCGCGAGGTGCCCTTCGGATTCACCCCCGAAATGGCGTTGCAGGAAGCGCAGCGCTGCCTTCATTGCACCAATCAGCCCTGTGTCGAGGGGTGCCCCGTCGGCGTGCGTATTCCCGACTTCATTCAGGCCATCGAGTCCGGCGACTATCTCTCCGGGATAGGGATCATCAAGCAGACTAACCTCCTGCCGGCCGTCTGCGGCCGAGTGTGCCCCCAGGAAGAACAGTGTCAGAAGGACTGCACGGTAGGCAAAGCCCACAGAGACGTCGGACAGGCCGTGCAGATAGGCAAGTTGGAGCGGTTCCTTGCCGATTGGGAGCGGGAACACCACGCCGCGGTCATCCCCGAGATTCCACCCGCGACTGGAAAGCGAGTGGCTGTCATCGGCAGTGGCCCCGCAGGCCTCACCGTTGCCGGCGACCTCATCAAGCTGGGCCATGCCGTCACCGTGTTCGAAGCGCTCCACATGCCGGGAGGCGTCCTGGGCTATGGGATTCCCGAGTTCCGTCTGCCAAAAGAGATCGTCTATGCGGAGGTTGCCTACCTGACCAGGCTCGGTGTCGACTTTCAGTATAACATGGTGATCGGCAAGTCGCTCACAGTCGATGAGGTGCGCGAGGTCTACGATGCGGTTTTCATAGGGAGTGGCGCCGGACTTCCGAATTTCCTGGGCATCCCTGGCGAGAGCCTGCTCGGCGTCTATTCTGCCAACGAGTACCTGACGCGCGCCAACCTCATGCACGCCTATGACGAGACCTCCGACACACCCATCCTTCGCGGAAAATCCGTGGCAGTCCTGGGCGGCGGCAATGTCGCCATGGATTCGGCACGGACGGCGCTGAGGCTGGGAGCTCTCAGGGTCATGGTCATCTATCGGCGCTCCGAGGAGGAGATGCCCGCCCGCAAGGAAGAATATTACCATGCGGTCCAGGAGGGAATCGAGTTTCATTTCCTCCAGAACCCTCTGGAGATCCTCGGCAGCCGCGAAGGATGGGTCACCGGTCTGACTGTACAGCAGATGCAGCTCGGCGAACCTGATGCTTCGGGCCGCAGAAGGCCCCTTCCAATCGCGGGTCGGACCAGCAATGTCCCCGCGGACATCGTCGTCGTCGCGATCGGCAACAATCCGAATCCTCTCATTCCTGCTGCTCTCCCGAGTCTGCAAATCAACAAGCACGGGGGCATCATCGCCGACGAGAACACGATGGAAACGTCGGTCCCGGGAGTCTTCGCAGGTGGCGATATCGTACTTGGCGCTGCCACAGTCATCCTGGCCATGGGTCAGGGTCGCAAAGCTGCACGCGCCATCCACGCCTGGCTCACCGGTGACGCCAAGACGGCCGGAAGCTAGACAAGAAAAAGACTGTTTGCGGGCCGGAGCACTGCTTCCGGCCCTTTTCATTGTCCTTGCACTGCAGGCGTCCACGACTATCATGCCTTGTGTACCCGCGCGCAGCACAAGTGAGCTGCCACCGGGGGGAGGAACGACGATGGACAAGCTGAAGCGATTCATGAAGAAGAACTGGTGGAGATACCTGATGAATCTCGTCCTCGCCGGCGGCGTCTACTGGTCCTCGACCTGGTACGCCATGACCAACCACGCGACGGCCAACGTCCATATCCTCCAGACAGCCTTTGATCGGTGGGTCCCGGTCATCCCGCAATTCATCGTCCCCTACAACTGGCTGGAACCCGTCCTCTACTTCTGCCTCCTTTTCTTCTTCGTTTTCCATCCGAAGGTCTTCACGGCATTCGGCGTGGCGTTCATCGCCATCCAGGCCATCAGCAACGGCGTCTACATCGTGTTTCAGACTGAGGTGCCACGTCCCACAAACCTGGTGCCGGGCAGCAGCCGATATGTCGATGCCCTGCTGGCCAAGTACGCCAGCGACAACCCCTACAACTGTTTCCCATCGCTTCACTGCGGCCTGTCTGCTCTTGCCGCCAGCTTCTGGTGGGTCAAGCGACGCTACCGTCCGGTCGCGTGGTTAATGACGGCGTTCGCCGTGGTCACGGTCATCGCCACCCAGGTCCTCAAACAGCATGTTATCGCGGACGCAGTCGGCAGCCTGCTGGCCGTCGCGCTGTACCTGCTGGCATACCGCATTTTTGACCTGAAGACCGAAGCCTGAGTGTTAGCGGTCTTCGACGATACCGCTTGCATTCCTCTGTCTTGCATTCGTACCCGTCTTGCAGAAAATAAATAGAGAGGATGTTGTCCAGGAGGCGCCATATGGCAGACGAAGCATTGTTCGACAGCAAGGCCGACACTTACGACAGCTGGTACACGACACCCCTGGGCGCCTATGAAGACGAGCTTGAAAACGGCCTGATCTTCAAGCATGCAGGTATCGTGCGGGGCAAGACTGTCCTGGACGTCGGATGTGGCACCGGGCTGTACAGTATCCGCTTGTCCGAAGGCGGTGCAGACGTCACAGCCGTCGACATCTCCTCGAAGATGATCGACGTTGCCCGCCGCAAAGCCCAGGACCGAGGCCAGTACATCTGGTACGATCAGGCCGACATGGCGGAACTCCCCTATGAAAACAGGACATTCGACATGGTCGTTTCGGTGACTGCGCTCGAGTTCGCCACGGACCCTCTGCTTGCCCTCATGGAAATGGCCCGAGTACTGCGACCGGGTGGCAAGCTGATCGTCGGTGTTCTCAACAGCGATTCTCCCTGGGCTGACGCCCGTCGCGAACACGCCAAGCGTGAGGAATCCATCTATGGGTCAGCCCGTTTCTTCTCATCGCACGACCTGCGCTCGCTGATCCACCGCACAGGTACGTTTGGCGCTCTGACGATGGAAAGCTGCATCCACATTTTGCCCGACGAGGACAAGTTTCAGGACAGCACTGCCTCGAGGCAGGAGTTCTTTGGTCGCATGTTCAGACCGCTGACTGGCGCCTTTCTGGTCGGCGCGGCGCGCAAGCGTTGAGTTTGCCGGGAGAAGCCGATGCTTGTTCGTGACTATATGACCCATGATCTCGTGACGATCGGGCCCGAAGCACGGTTGTCCGAGGCCCTCAACCTGATGCGTGCGTGCAGTGTTCACCGTCTTCCAGTCGTCGAAGACAACCTGCTGATCGGCATCGTCTCCGAAAAGGACCTGCTGTACGCCCTACCATCTGTAGACAAACCCATCAGCTGGGTGGAAGCCAGCGCTCAGGCCGCCACTCTGCCTGTCCGGCAAGTCATGCAGCATGACGTGGTCACTGTCGGCCCTGACTGTCCCATCGAGCTGGCCGCCGCGGCCATGGCCGACCATAAGATCGGTGCGTTGCCCGTCGTCAGCCCTCCGGAGTCACACACACTCATCGGGATCATCACCGAGACGGATATATTCAGATTGTTCGTCGAGATGCTCGGTTCACGCGCACCGGGTGTTCGCGCATCTCTTGAGATCGACAATCGCAAGGGCGCTCTCGCCTCGCTGTTCAACCGCATCGTCGAAGCGGGTGGAAGCGTCACGACTGTATCATCGTTCCCTGCTGCATCGCCACGACGTATCCGGATCATCCTCAAGGTGGCGGACGTCGATCAGGACACGATGCGCAGTCTCCTCAAACCAGAGGAGACAGTGATCGACCTGCGCGAAATCCAGGGGCCCCGCTAGTCCGCAATTTCACCTGCATGTGGCAGACGGGCTGGCAGGATCTGCCGGCCCTTCGTTTTGCCCGGCCCCTGGCATCGTTCGTACTAGTGGCAGGCGATGTCGACAGACTCTCCCACAGTCCGGAGCAGTCCCGCAAGCTCTTCAACGAGGTACTTCCGAAGAGAGATCGAGAGTGGCAGCAACGGATTCTGATGGAGTGGATCGACCAGCCGTGTCGAGAGCATGTACCACATGGTCGTCGTCACGAACGCGCCGTTTGTGGCGTGGGCCAGCAATTCTCCATGGGCACTGCGCGCGCGCAGATGATCGCCGATTGTCGTCATTGTTGCCCCCTTGGTCCCTGACCTGTGTGTATCATGTGATATTCCACGCCGGCTGCGACGTACCGTCGACAGGCGCCGCGAACAAATGCGGTCAGTGCCGAGTCCAACTGGTG
>JBAQYC010000020.1:0-3607 GCA_049299835.1 Candidatus Cryosericum sp.
CTCCTGGAGAGCAGCCTTGGAGCGACGTCTGCAGGAGCAGAGACACGAAGAGTATTTGTGAGATGACAGCCGATACTGAAGCGTATCGGTTGGAAATCAAGATACTCTTTGAGACTGATCCAAAGGCAGAGCAGATCTACATCGAGATGAAGGCGGAGCCGGCTGCGGCACGGAAGTTGCGCGATCTCGAAAACAAGGCTCGACGCCCGAACTCAGCAAGTCGTTTACTGCGCACTTAGTTGTCCTACAATAACATTATGACCTACTTCATTATCGACGCGTTCACGGACAGGGCATTCGCTGGGAATCCAGCAGCAGTGTGTCTCCTGGAGAAACCGCTGAGCAACGAGCTCATGGCGTCCATCGCAGCGGAGATGAATCTGTCGGAGACGGCGTTCGTCCTGCGCGAGGGCAACGCGTGGCGCCTGCGGTGGTTCACCCCGACAGTCGAAGTCCCGCTGTGCGGCCATGGGACACTCGCCACCGCACGCGCGCTGCACGAAGCAGGCCTCGTCACCGGTGACAAGGTCCACTTCAACAGTCTGAGCGGGGAACTTGCCGCCCGCTACCAGGGTGACTGGATCGAGCTCGACTTCCCGTCCCTTCCCCCTGCACCTGCGCCCGTCCCGCCAGGAGTCCTCGCTGCCCTGAGACTCGGCAGCACTCCTCATCGAACAGGGGTCAACTCGCACCACTACTGGCTGCTGGATGTCGGATCGGCTGCGGCTGTTCGCTCGCTGGTTCCTGACCGTGCAGCCACGATGGAACTCGACATTCCCGGCATCATCGTGACGGGGGCGGGTGATGCGCCATATGACTTCACATCCCGCTTCTTCGCGCCCGCCGACGGCATCTTCGAGGACCCGGTCACGGGGTCAGCGCACTCGGCCCTGGTCCCCTATTGGAGTACGGTGCTGGGCAAGACAGACTTCCTTGCTTTCCAGGCATCCGCACGTGGTGGCATCCTGAAGGTGCGCCTTGCAGGCGACCGTGTTCTCATCGCAGGACAGACGGTCGTCGTGGCTACCGGAGATCTGCTCGTGCCCTGAAGCATCATGTCTGCGGTCGTGTCTGCAGATGGGAGAAAGGACTTGACGATGAGCGTCCCCGGATTGACCTTCAGACCTGCGACACCAGACGACGCGCCATTCGCAGCACCTCTCATGTATAACATCGCACGCAGAGACTTCGATACGCTGTTTACAGGCCTTGCTGCCGGGCTGTCACCTCTCGACGTCGTCGAGAAGTTCTACCGTGCTCCGGGCGGGATGTTCTCGTGGTGCAACACGGAAATCGCACTCCACGATGGTCTCCCGGCTGGTATTATCACTGCATACAGTGTGGCATCGAGGAACGGCAGTGCCACCTGTCTGGCTCGAGCAGCCGGACAGCTGGGAGCCCATGCGCTGGTGCTCCTTGCCTGGCGTGGTGTGATCGCGGCCAGAGCAGTGCAGCGCAACACGCCTGGAAGCTGGTTCATTGCATTCGTAGGTGTAGATCCGAGTCAGCAGTCTCTCGGCATCGGCTCCTCTCTCATTGAGAGGTCCATCCAGAAGGCCCGCAGGGCAGGGTGTTCCTGCGTCGAGCTGGATGTCGATGTCGACAATCCGCGTGCCCAGGCGCTGTACGAGCGGATCGGATTCCGCGTGGTGCACAGCGAACGCCGGAGAACATCCTCCCTCGTGGTCGAGAGTCGCCGAATGGCCCTGCAGCTACACGCGTGAGCCGTGCGGAATCTGCAGCTTTCTCTGCTATTCCGTCAAGATACAGTGTGACAAGGAGCGGGGCATGAGACCAGCACCAGAAAGCACGTTTGCGGAACTCGAGTGGGTACAGCCAACGTGGAGGCGCCGAGCATGGGAACTTCGGTCGACGGGTAGCACAGTGGGGACCATGGTGATGCCTGGCACGTTCCGGCAACGCGCTGTGGCTACCCTTTCGACAGGAACGCTGGTCTTCGACCTTGTCGGGTTCTGGCAACGCCGCGCGACGGTAGACACAGAGGCCGGCGACCGCGTGGCCGACTTCGAATCCGCCTGGACGGGTGACGGGAAGTTGTCGATTGTCGAGGGACCGGTATTTGCCTGGTACACGATCAACAGGTGGCGAGGTGAGCATGCGTGGATGCTGGAAGGCAGGGAACCGCTCGTCTCATTTCGCCAGCAGCGTGGATGGAAGACGGGCATCAACGCCAATCTCATCGTCGATCCAGCAGCTCTGCCTCTCCCCGAACTGCCCGTCCTCGTGACGTTCGGCTGGTACCTGTGGGTCCTGGCGACCTATGCTGCGGCAGCTGCGTCAAGCCACTGACTCGTCACTCTCCTTCCGTCGTCCCCACGGACCCACACGACGATACAAAGACTGGATTCCCGCATACGCGGGAATGACAGACCAAGGCACCAGGTCCCGTTCATGCCTCGCCTTGACATGTGAAGACAATGTGAATATCTTGATAAGAAGAATTCGCGTCAACTGCGTCGTATATATGATGGGGCATTGATGCGACACCACTGCGGCACAGGGCAGGCGAGAAAGATGAAGGAGGCACGGGCATGGCACGGGTGACACTGATCTATCCTGACTATACAACGACACGGCTCTACAGCAGACCACAACAGGTGAGAGTAGACCGCGGGGGTTGGTATGCTGAGGGACTGGCGGCTCTTTCCGCGACGCTCAAGCAGGCCGGCCACACGGTGAGCCTCCTGCATGTGACCCAGCCACCGACACGGGAGGGCTTCGTCACACGTCTGACGGCGACGCAGCCTGACGTCGTCGGGTTCTCCGTACGCACCAGCGCGTTCCCGTCCGTCAGCGATTGGACCGGCTGGGCAAAGGATGAGATCCATGCACCGGTCGTCTGGGGTGGCTATCATGCCTCGCTCGCGCCCGAGCAGTGCATGAGTGTCGCCGGTGTGGATGCCGCCCTCCAGGGCGACGGTGATCTGGTGCTGCCTCAGCTGGTGGACACCTGGGTTACCGGCAGAACTCCTCAGGGCATTCCCGGCGTCTGGTGGCGTGACGGGCAGGAACTCCGCCATGAACCGGTCGGCCCTCTGGTGGCGAACCTCGATGAGCTGCCGATCCCCGATTTTGGCCTGTTCGACCGCAACCGGCTCATTGCCACCCGCACACATACCGCACTCGGCATGTTGTCGCGCGGGTGTCCCTATGGCTGCACATATTGCACCAACCACGCTTTCCGCTCCCTGTACCCCAATGCGAAGGACTATCACCGGTCACGCACGCCTGAGGGGGCCATTGCCTACATCCAGGCGCTGCGGACCTGGTATCCCGAGGTGCGCGAGCTGCGATTTCTGGACAACGTCTTCGGCATCTCCACAGACTGGCTTGCCCGGTTTGCAGAGCTGTACAAGCGCGAGGTCGGTCTCCCGTTCGCCTGCGACCACCGCGCCGAGCTGCTGACCGAGGATACTGTCCGTCTGCTGGCCGACATGGGCTGCACACAGGTCTACCTGGGCATCGAGTCGGGTGATGAAGAGCTGCGCCGTCGGGCGCTGGGCCGCACGATGAGAAACGAGCTCCTGGGCCAGGTGAATGAGCGACTGCACGCAGCAGGAATCCGCATCTTTGCCTACAACATGGT
>JBAQYC010000021.1:0-2171 GCA_049299835.1 Candidatus Cryosericum sp.
CTCGGCGTCATTCTGCCCTCGTTCATCATCATCCTCATCGTCGCAACGGTCGTGCACACGTTCCGCACAAACCGCTGGGTGTCCGCGTTTCTCGATGGCCTGCAACCCGTCGTGGTGGCCCTGCTTACCTACGCGGTGTACTCCATTGCGAAGGGTGGGATCCCCGCATGGTGGGGATACATCGCATCACTCGGCATCCTTTTGCTTATACTGAAGTACGGGAAGAAGTTGAATCTGTTCCTGGTGCTGCTGGCAGCAGGTGGACTCGGGCTCCTGATATTCAGGTAAAGGGGGAACTGCATGAAGAAGGCTATCGACAACTACCTCAACGAACACGAAAACGAGATGATGGTGGCACTGTCCGGCGCCATTGCCATCCCATCCGTCAAAGACCCGGCTACAGCCAGTTCACGCGCACCGTTTGGCAAAGAAATCGGCCGCGCTCTCGAATTCATGCTCAGGACCGCCGAAGGACGACGGTTCACAGCCGAGAACATGGAGAACTATGTCGGCCGTGTCCGCTGGGGCGGTGATGGCACACAGTATGCCGTCCTGACCCACGTCGACGTGGTGCCGGAAGGCACGGGGTGGAGTGTTCCTCCGTTTGCCGGGACCATCAAGGACGGCAGATTATACGGTCGAGGTTCCACCGACGACAAGGGACCCGCCATCGCCTCCATCTTTGCGCTGGCTGCCGCCCGTGCGGCTCTGCAAGCGCAGCATATCGAGCCCAGGAACGCCATCATGCTGCTGTTCGGCACAGACGAGGAGTCCGGATGGGCCGACTTTGACTACTACTTCAAGAAGTACGGCATCCCCGAGGCCGGATTCAGCCCGGATGCAGAGTTCCCCATCGTCAACGGCGAGAAAGGCATCCTCAACCTGCAACTGGTCGGTCATGGCACGCGCGGAGGCATCGTGCGTCACGCCGAAGGCGGCACGCGCTCCAACGTCGTTCCACAGCACGCCGAGGCAATCCTGGTTACCGATCACGACAAGCTGCAGCGCCTGCAGGGGTTGATCGAGCGTCTGCCGAAAGATGAGTTCTCCGTATCGACGACACTCGCGAACGGTGAGCTGAAACTCGACGTGGAAGGTGTGCCTGCTCATGCGTCTACTCCCGAGAAGGGCCGCAACGCCATTGGCAAGTTGCTGCAGGTGCTGGACGCCGTGCACTGTCTCGAGGACGACGACTCACTGCAGTTCCTTGCGCGCGAGATCGGTACCGAATGGACCGGACATCGCATGGGCGTCGACTTTGCTGATGAAGTGTCGGGTATTCTTACTCTCAATCTGGGCACCCTGCATATCGACCATGACGACAGCACTGCAGTCATCAACATCCGCTATCCCATCAAGGTCACCAGCAAGCAGGTCACCGACCAGTTTGTCGAGAAGCTGCTGGGCACCAAGGTCGAGTTCACGGTTATGTCCGACAGCACGCCACACTACGTCGACCCGGGCACGCCCCTCATCCAGACCCTGCAAAAGGCGTACACCGAGTACACCGGCACGGAAGCGAAGTGCTTCGCCATCGGCGGGGGTACATACGCGCGGGCTATCCCCGGCGCCGTGGCCTTTGGTCCGCTGTTCCCTGGTCAGCCGATGACCGAGCATGGACCCGACGAGTACATCGAGGTCGATTCCTTGCTCAAGGCGACACGCATCTACGCATATGCCATGGCAGAACTCCTGAAGGGATAAGGTGGGCACTGAGCGCGAAGTCAAATATCAGGTCCTGGACCAGGCGCTGTTTCGCCGCCTGAACGCCATGGACCACATCGGGAACTTTGCGCTTGAGCACGCCGGGGCCGTCGACATCCTGACCATCTACCTCGACACTCCCGAGCTGACCCTGTTCTACAGCCACCACGCCCTGCGCCTGCGCATCATGCAGGGCAGGGTTTTTCTTTCTCTCAAGGGTCCATCCACGTCATCTGATGGCCTGGTGCAGGAACGTCCCGAGGACGAAGTCAACGCGCCTGGATTTTCGGAAAAATCACTCCCGGGTGCAGCGGATATCCTGCGCCTGATGCCTGCGTCAGCTGGACTGCTGAAGGACGTGACCCTGTCCACTTCCCTCCGGTCGATGGACAGGCGCTCCCTCCACTACGTTCTCCATGAGAGCGAACGCGCCTACGAGATCGCATGCGATACGGTCGTTTTGAGTT
>JBAQYC010000022.1:0-1550 GCA_049299835.1 Candidatus Cryosericum sp.
ATGTTGGTTCAATACAAGGGGTGCATCTGTCCCAAGAGTGTTATAGTACGTCGGTCAGCGGAGGGCGTCGTCCAGGAGCTGGAGGAGCATGTCGCGGCGCGCCAGAAATGTGCCCTCGGGGACGAAGTGCACAGCGGTTGTGCCGACGGTACGCTGTGCGACGAAGTCGCGCGTGACAACGACCGCGTGACGAGGATGGGTGTCTTCGACCAGCCGTGCGAGGCCAACGGGGAGACTGGGCTCGCTGAAGTGAGTGTCCTTGACCTCGATGGGCAGGATACGGTCGCCGCGCGTCACGACGAAATCAACCTCGTGGGTGGTTCCCCTGGAGCGCCAGTAATGCAGTTCATCCGTCGCAGGCAGGACCTTGAGGAGCTCCTGGAACACGACCTGCTCGACGACATGACCGCGGTCTGTTCGGCTGTCCAGGGCAGCAAGACTGGGCACCGCGCTGTTCCTCATGCCGCAGTCCACGAAGTAGGCCTTGGGTGTCTTGCGCAGACCGGTCAGCTTGTTGCCTGAGAACGGCGTGGCCAGCTCGCAGACATACGTCCCCTGCAGCATAGCGACGTAGTGACGAACAGTCTCAGACGACGACCGCACCTCGTTGGCCAGTCCCTCCCAGGTCATTTGGCTCCCAACCTGCAGTGCAAGTGTCCTGACGAGCCGGTTGTACACATCGGGACGACCGACGCGCAGGAACTGGGACACGTCGCGGGTAACGTACGTGTCGTAGATCTGGCGCAACTGCTCGGCGCGCTCGACTGCGGATGGGGCCGTCACGACAGCGGGATAGCCACCCCAGACGGCAAAGTCGGCAAACAGCGGTACAAGAGACTGGCCGTACAGTCGGTGAACTGCTGCGAAATCGCCGTCATCTCTGCTGGCTGCCGCGATGTTCTGTTGGACGATGTCGCTGAACGACAGTGGATACAGGATGAGCTCACGTGACCGCCCGACCAGGTGCTCGCGCGTGGTGCTGCGGATCTCCAGTGACGACGAGCCGGACACGACAAGCTTGATGCCGATGCCCAGATCATACAGAACCTTCAGGGCCAGACCAGGATTCGGCAGCCGCTGAACTTCGTCGATGAGGATGTAGGCGCGTGGACCACTATTGGCATCACGCAGGAATCGCAGGAGGTCTCCGGGGTTGCTGATAAGTTCGGCTGCCCCGGGGTCGTCTACGCTGAAGTAGAAGATGTCGGCGGCGGGCACGCCATTTGCAAGCAGCCGCTGGACGAGCATGGACAGCAGTGTCGTTTTGCCGGCCTGCCGTGCCCCGGTAACGACGACAACATATGGATTGTCCATCCAGCCGGCAAGCGTTTCCAGCTCACGCCGTGGCAGCCAGGAATGCTCGAATGGACGGCCGGTACGCCATGGATTGCGCATGTTGAAGAACTCAATGTTCATCGCGGACACCTCCTCTACCTGATGCAAGCATACCATAGGTTGACCAAATGACAAGGGTCCTCGTCATTTGGTCCGACTAAATGACGAGAGCGTTCGTCATTTAGTCGAATAGACCCCGATAGGAGCTGTTGGAG
>JBAQYC010000023.1:0-5289 GCA_049299835.1 Candidatus Cryosericum sp.
CTGCATTGCAAAGTTGGCTTCGTCGACGTGGGCGCAGAGCTGAGAATTCCGCCTGTCTTTGACAACGCAGATGATTTTTCCGGGTCTCTTGCACGCGTCAAGTTCAACGGTGCATACGGGTACATCGACATGAATGGCAACATGGCTGTTCCGGCCATCTACGACGGTGCAGATTCTTTTTCCGAAGGTCGTGCACGCGTTATCGGATCGAATGACAAATGGGGCTTTGTCGATGCCACAGGCAACATGGCCGTCCCTGCCATCTATGATAGTGCGCTTCGCTTCAGGGGCGGTCTTGCGCGCGTCAACTTCAACGGAAGGTGGGGCTTTGTCGACGCAGCAGGAAACATGACAATAGCCGCCATGTATGACAACGTGGATGACTTCTTTGAGTCACTTGCACGCATCAGTCTCAACGGAAAATGCGGCTTCATCGACGCCACGGGGAACATGGTGATACCAGCGGTGTATGAAGGTGCGGATTCCTTCGCTGGTGGTCTGGCGCGCGTGATGGAGAGCAAAGACAAATGGGGCTTTGTCGACTCCAGGGGAAAGATGGCGATACCGGCGACGTACCATGGTGCAGAGTCCTTTGCAGAGGGCCTGGCACGCGTGGAACTGAATGGCAAGTACGGGTACATCAACACCAGGGGGGATATGACAGTGCCTGCGGTCTATCGTGGTGGAGATTCTTTCGCCGAGGGTCTGGCACGCGTCATCGGACTCGACGACAAGTGGGGCTTTGTCGATGCCAGAGGGAATATGGTCATCCCGGCGATCTACGATTGGGCAAATGCCTTCGTCGAGGGAATGGCACATATCAGAGTTAACAAGAGGCATGGCTTCGTCGACGTCGGAGGGAATATTACGGTACCCATAGACTATGATAGTGCAGATGATTTCAGTGAGGGCATTGTACGTGTCGAGATCAACGGCGCCTACGGCTATGTTGACACCAAAGGCAGGCAGTACTGGGAAGACTGACGTTCTGACGAGACCTCGCTTCGACGGCTCCTGTTATTGACGGGAGACCAATGCCGGCCCTGCTGGTCCTCTCGGCGGGCGTGGGAGCGTATCTGTTGATCAAGTGAGTGATCAAATTGACGTTTTTCTTGAAAAGCCAGGAATAGTGCCCCTGAGCAATGTCGGTGACCATCGTCAAACACTGGGTCGGCAATCCAATCGTGACAATCGGATCAACAAGACGGTCTTCGGCACAGGATATTGTGCAATTCAGCAGGTGGTAGAGTAATGAACGCAAGTGAACTCATCGACGACCTGATTGCCAATCTCACTGATTGGCGCGGCACCACGCTTGCCAGTATCAGGAGGATTATCCATGAAGCTGATCCCGACGTAGTAGAGGAGTGGAAATGGATGGGAAGTCCAGCATGGTCCCACGATGGGTTGGTCTGTATTGCCAACGCCCTCAAGGACAAAGTGAAGCTCACCTTCTCTCAAGGAGCGAGCCTTACAGATCCTGACAAGCTCTTCAATAACGGACTCACAGGTAAACAATGGAGAACCATTGATATTTACAAGGACGACAAAGTCAATGAGAGATCGCTAAAGGTTCTTGTCCGTGATGCCGTAGGTTACAATCATTCCAGGGTGGAATCCACAAGCCGACCTCATTCGACACGAGCCAACCCGAAGAAGAAGTCAGAGAACAAGATACCCTGACATCGCGACACGTACACATACCCGGACGAACATCCCGGCGCTGTATCCAGCGTATGTCATATCCCTTTTGGCCGAAAGTGGCCACCATAGGGACACACATGGAAGAAGGCGAATGCCAGAAAAGCCCCTATTAACAAGGCTTTTCTGGCTTCTAAACCAGAGAAGAAGGACTCAATCTCGGTATCAAAGATTGAGTTCCTTCGTGGTGGAGCCGAGGGGAATTAGCCATCCATACGACCGCTTTTTCGACACCTTTATTAGCATTCTCCGGGTCGGTTATTGGAAATGCTCGCCCACGCGTCACCGCCAAGTCTGACTGAGCTTTCGAATCATTGGGCTGCCAGTCCAGCTGCCCCAAGGGCAACAGACTGACTGAGAATTTCCCCCTCTTGACTGACTGGTCAAATCGTGTAACATGGTCGTCAAGGTAGCCAGTTGAATGGAGGGAGGAGCTATTATGATAACAGTTAGCAATGTGTTCCACGACTACGAAGGCAAGGGACATTTTGCTGTATCTGATGTCTCGTTCACCATCGACGAAGGCAGGATCTTCGGATTCCTTGGGCCGTCCGGCGCAGGCAAATCCACCGTTCAGAACATCATGACAGGGCTTCTGACGTTGCAGCAGGGTGAAGTCCTCTATGACGGGAAGTCGATTCGGGGACTGAAGACGTCCTTCTTCAACCAGATCGGCGTGTCCTTTGAGCAACCCAACCTCTACACTGCTCTGACAGGCCTCGAGAACCTGAGGTACTTCGCCGCGCTGTTCTCCGTTCCGACGGTGGATCCTATGGAGCTTCTGGACAGGGTCGGCTTGCGGGATGCGGCGAACAAGAAGGCTTCGGACTACTCCAGGGGCATGAAGCAGCGGCTGACGGTGGTTCGAGCGCTTGTCAACAAGCCCAGGTACCTCTTCCTCGACGAACCGACTGGCGGACTCGACCCGTCTACGGCGGCAAGTGTGCGAGATCTCATCCGCGAGCAGCGTGATAGAGGTGCTGCGGTTTTCCTGACGACGCACAACATGGAGCTGGCCGATTCGCTCTGTGATACGGTGGCATTCCTCGCGGAAGGGAGGATCGCCGCGATGGACACGCCGGACGCGCTCAAGCTTTCATATGGGGAGCATCTCGTGCGCGTCCTGTATGAGGAAGGTGGAGTAAACAAGGAAGCCACCTTCGCGATATCAGACAGGGAAGCCCTGTCCGAGTTCTTCCGTCACACCACGCCAATCAAGCTCCATTCTCGGGAAGCCACGCTGGAGGAGATATTCCTCCGCGTAACCGGGAAGGAGCTGAAGTCGTGAAGGGCGTGCTCGGCCTGTGCGTTCAGGATTTCAAAAGGCTGCTGAACAACGCCCTCTTCTGGGTGGTCACAGCAACGCTGGTGGGAGTGATCCTGATCGTGAACTTTGCTCTGCCCGAAAGCATGTCCGGTGGTAGCAGCTATGAGCTTGTCTCGTATGGCACCGCACGCTATGGAGCTTCCGCCAGGGCCGTGGGCAGCCAGAAGGAACTGAGACGACTCGTGACAGAAGACGGTGCCGTCGGATTGGTTGGGACTCCCGACGGAAGCGTCACGGTCGTTCATCAGGGTCTTTCTGAGAAGTCTCTGACGGCCATCATGCTCCAACTGTCTGTCGTGCCCTCAGTCCCCGTGGAGGTCGAGACGCTTCGCGAGGGGAGCAGGATCATTCCCTTCAACAAACGCATGACCCCGGCATTCATCTGCTTCGAGGCGCTCATGGTAGGTTTCATCCTTGGCGGGGCGCTGATGCTCTCTGAGAAGGAGGAAGGCACCATACGAGCCCTTCGCATCGCCCCCCTCGGAGCAGACAAGTATCTCATGAGCAAGACGCTGCTCTTCTCGGCGATTGGAACACTCTATGCGCTGTTCATGGCGGTGTTCTGCATCGGACTGCAGTTCGCATGGGGCCGGTTCATCCTCCTCAGCTTCTTTGGCTCTGCACTCTTCTGTCTGATCGGCTTGGCGTTCACGACGCTGTTCCGGGATATGAGCAGCTGGTTCTTCTCCATGGCGCTGCTGCTCTCCGTCAACATGCTGCCCATCATCAGCTACTCTGCACCATCCTTCTCGCCCGCATGGATGAAGCTGATACCGTCCTATTCGATGCTTTTCGCCTATGAGCGGATCCTCTTTGGCACGGGGGGAATCTCCCTTTCAGCTGCTCTTGGAGTGGCGCTGTGGTGTCTTGGCGCGTACATGCTGAGCCGCACAGCGGTGACAAGGCTGCTGCGCGCGGGGAGAGGCGGGTAGGTCATGAAAGGAATCGTCGCTTCCGTCTCCCGCGAGTTCAGGCTGATGTCCCGCAACGGCATATCACTGTACCTGGCCGTTGCACCGGCACTGCTTGCATTGGTATTCATCCTCGTATTTGGCAGTGTACGCAGTGCCTCACTATCTCTCGTGATGGACCGAAGCATTCCTGCCAACATGGTGAGCAGACTCGGTACGATCGCGACCATCGAGCTCGTTGAGGACGTGAATCAGTTGCAGAAAAGAGTTGACGGCGTCGACAGCATTGCCGGGGTTACGATGACGGACGGCAGGGTCACGGTCGTTGTCGAAGGCAACGAGGAAAAGGGCTACGCACAGTCCATACAGCGCCTGGTCAGCGCGGCGCTCAGTACCACGGGCGTCGAATTCACCTCCGAATACGTTCCGGGCAGAGGATCAACAGCATACAATATCTCCATGATCAGTGTCTTTCTGATGGCATTGTTCGTAGGCGGCGCGACGCTGGGACTTGGCAGTGTGTACGAGCGCGAAAGCGGCGTCATCAAGGCTATATCCGTCAGCCCCATGACTCTCTGGCGGTACGTCCTGATGAAACTGATTCCCACGTTGATCCTCAGCGTCATCAGTGTGACGGTCGCCGCGCTGATGATCGGCAAAGCCTCAACCGCCCCGCAGTTCATGCTGCTGGCACTGGCAAGCGTGCTGATGTGCGGTGCGATCGCATTTGCGGTTCCCGCCCTCGCCGGAAACCAGATCGCGGCGATCGGCGTACTGAAACTCATGATGCCGCTGCTGATGGTGCTGCCCATTTCTGCGGCATTCGTTTCGGACAAGTGGCTGGTGCTCTACAAAGCACTCCCGATGTATTGGCAATACGAAGCGATAAGGGCAATCCTCGATGGCATATCCGCCGTACGTCAGATTCTGCTGGTGCTTGTGGTAAGCATACCGTGGTTGGTCGCAGCAGTGCTGCTTTTCGCGAAGAAGGCGAAGATGAGGACTTGGAGGTGACAGAGATGGAATGGTATTGGTGGGTGCTTATTGTGGTCGGTCTGGTCGGTCTTGCTATTATCAAGGTCAAAGTCGGCGGTGCATGGCTCAGGAAGCAGCGGGAGAAGAATGTTCAGCAGGAGAAGTTGACGGAGCATGACGACTGATGGCTGTATCCCCGAGCAGGATGAAATGGCAGGAGGACGGTGCAGAGAATCCGCTGTACTCCACCCCCCTGTTGTTTGGTGCTGCGCTGGATGCCTTCTCGAAACAGTCCTTCGGTGAAGCCTCGCTCAACGACATCATCAAGTCCGCAGGGCTGCACAAGGGCAGCTTCTACTACCGGTTTCACGACAA
>JBAQYC010000024.1:0-15600 GCA_049299835.1 Candidatus Cryosericum sp.
GTACCTACCTTGGTCAGCTGTGTCTTGCGCCGGCCCACCCATTGCCAGAGGTCGCCCTTGTCCAGATACAGTCCGACATCAGTCTTCGATGGATTTGCAGTGGTCCCCGGGGTACCGTTCGATTTCAGATTCTGCGCAACGACGAATATGGAGACAGCAAGAACCAGAACGGCTACTGCAAGATAAATGTATTTCTTCCTGGGACGACGAAATCTTCTCATTGGGTGGACACCTCCTAGCTTTCAGGACGGGTCGCAAACGTGACGTCTTCAGAGACAGGGCCTGCAGCCACCTTCTGTGCCTCAACGATCAACTCTTCGTCGCATTTGGGACAGAATGGATGGTTGCCGGCGATATACCCGTGTTTGGGGCATACCGAGAACGTTGGCGTAAGCGTGAAGTAGGGCAGTCGGTAG
The DNA here is from genome assembly GCA_049299835.1 of Candidatus Cryosericum sp. Lineage (GTDB taxonomy): Bacteria > Caldisericota > Caldisericia > Cryosericales > Cryosericaceae > Cryosericum. The sequence goes on from JBAQYC010000024.1 coordinate 417, forward strand.
CTGTTTGTGACTGCACGCACCAGCTGCTTGGCCTGGTCTGCGCTTTCCAGCCGCTCGCCGAGGAACAGGTGGACGACAGTGCCTCCCGTATACTTGACCTGAATAGGGTCCTGGAGATCAAGCGCTTCAAATGGGTCTGTCGTGTATGCCACAGGCAGCTGCGTGGAGTTTGTGTAGTACGGGTCAGCCCCGTTCCTGACGGCCTCTTCGTTTGCCACGATGATGTCCGGATACAGTGCTTTGTCCTGCTTTGCCAGCACATAGGTAGCCGATTCGGCGGGCGTCGCTTCGAGATTGTAGAGCTGTCCGCTTTCATGCTGGAACTCCTCGAGCTTGCCAAGCATAAAGTCCATGATCTCGAGCGCAAGGCGTTGTCCATTGGGTTCGGCAATCGTGATGCCGGCGAAGTTCAGCAGGAGTTCGTTCATCCCGTTGATGCCAATCGTGTTGAAATGGTTCGCCCAGTAGAACCCGTTGCGTTGTTTGACCGCGTCGAGGTAGTGACGTGAATATGGGTAGAGTCCCGCAGCCGTCAAGTTTTCGATGATCTTGCGTTTGATCTCGAGCGAAGTGCGAGCGATGTCCATGATGTGGGACAGGCGTTCCAGCAGCTCTTCCTTGCTGTGAGAAAGGTAGCCGATGCGCGGGAGGTCGATCGTGACTACACCAATGGAGCCGGTGAGAGGGTTGGCAGCAAACAAACCTCCTCCTCTCTTCTGCAGTTCGCGCGTGTCGAGCCTCAGGCGGCAGCACATTGAGCGGGCATCGTCTGGATTCATGTCGCTGTTCACGAAGTTGCTCCAGTATGGGATGCCAAACTTGGCGGTCATCTGGAAGATGGGGTCATAGACAGGGTTCTGCCAGTCGAAGTCCTTAGTAATATTGTAGGTGGGGATGGGAAACGAGAAGACGCGACCCTTGGCGTCGCCGGCCAGCATGACTTCAGCAAACGCACGGTTGAACATGTCCATCTCCGGCTGAAAGTCCGCATAGGTCTCAGGTATGGGCTTTCCGCCGATGACAGCTTCCTCGCCGGCTGTGGTGCCGTGGGGATGCAGATCCAGCGTGATATTGCTGAAGGGGGACTGGAAGCCCGACCGCGTGGGGACATTCATGTTGAACACGAATTCCTGCACAGCCTGCTTGACCTCGTCATAGCTCAGATGATCGTAGCGGATGAAGGGAGCAAGGTAGGTGTCGACGGAACTGAACGCCTGTGCGCCGGCCGCCTCACCCTGCATGGTGAAAATAAAGTTGACCATTTGCCCCAGTGCTGATCGGAAATGCTTGGCCGGCTTGCTTTCTACCTTACCGTACACGCCCCCGAGTCCTCTCAGGAGAAGGTCCTTGAGGTCCCAGCCGACACAGTAGGCGGCCAGGTACCCCAGATCATGCACGTACATATCACCGTTGACGTGCGCGTCCCGCACTTCCGGCGGATAGACCTCGTTCAGCCAGTACCGGCTCACGACGCTCGTCGCAAGGTGCATGTTGAGCCCCTGAAGAGAGTAGCTGGTGTTGGAGTTCTCGTTGACGCGCCAGTCCAGTTTCTCCAGGTACTTCTGGATGGTCTCACGCGGGTCCAGCAGAGTCTTCAGGTCACGCAGCTTCCGGTGCTGTTCGCGGTACAGGATATAGGCCTTCGCCGTCTTGTGATGGCGTGATTCCATGAGCGTCTGCTCGACGAGGTCCTGGATCTGTTCGACTGTGGCGATGTCGTCGGGGATCTGGGCGACGATGATGCGCATCAGGCGTTCCGGCTCAGCCTCGTCGAATTCTTTTGTGGCCTTTCCGGCCTTCGTGATGGCGATGCGGATCTTGGCTTGGTCGAAGGGTACTTTCTCACCTGTGCGCTTGATGACGTATCGCATACGTATCGCCCCCAGTTACTATCGATGGTCTTGACCCATTGTGCGCCGGATACTTCAGACTGTCGCACCCTCAGCAGACACGTGACTATTTTACGGTGGCAAGGGAGTGCGTCAAGTATTGTGAAGATGCGGCTCAGGGGCTTGACAGAACCAGAATACCTGTTCCAGGAAGGGGGTGTCGCGTCGAGCCGTCTACTTGATTGTGACGAGGCGCGTACGGGACGCTCGTTTGCTCTCGTTCTCTGTCTTGACAGCCGCAACAAGGCTCCTGTAGACATCCCTGCATGCGAGAGCCTGCTGGGGCCGGATGTCCTGATCCGAGTAGCGGGCAACGTAGAACGCTGTCACGAGGAGTTCCAGAAAGGACGCAACAGGTTTGGATCGTTCACGGGCCCGTATCACCAGCTCTTCGGGAGTCTCTCCACGCGTGAGAGAGAGGTCCAGGTCCTGGAGGGCGGCAATACCCATGTAGAAGAGGGCGATGACTGCTTCGCGCGGGTTCGCAGTCAGCAGCGACTCATCCAGTGACGACATGCGGCGAATCGACGCGGCGATGCGTTTGCGTTCACGAGGGTCCGCGATGTTGAGCAGGAAGCCGAAGCGGGTGTCGAATGCGGCCTTCGAGAGGATAAGGGCAACGATCGCCAATATGGCAACGAAGACAGCGGAGAAGAAGACGGCACCGGCAATCTGCAGCCAGGAGGGCATGTTGCGAATTGCCTCAGTGACAGCCTGGCTGGTGGCGGAGGGCTGCCGGGCGCGGGCGAGGTTGGCGATTTCGCCAAGCTGCTCAACTAGCTTGACTAAGGCGGGACCTCGAGGCAACTGCCAGCTGGAAGCCAGGATTAGGACAAGGACGGTGCCACCGAAGATGAGCAAAGGGAGTCTCAGCATGCGCAGGACATGAGAGATCGGACTCCGGGTCAGCATCAGAAGAATGATGAGCCCCAGCACGAGTGTCAGCAATCCGAGGACAAGAAGTGAACCCCACTGCACGAATGCCTGTTGCAGTCCAGTCATCCAGAGCTGAAACATTGGGGCCACATAGCGGAAGCGGCTTTCCGACGGCGCGGTCACGTCCGTCGCCTGGCCAGGCTGCTGAGCCTGTTGGGGCTGTAGCGGCGCAGGGGCATCTGGAACAAGAGCATGTTGAACGAACGTTGCGAAGGGACCCTGGATCGGAGAGCGGCCGACAGGAGAGGAGCCGGCAATGACGACCAGCAGGACCAGACTGACCAATGCCGGGAGAAGCGAACGGAGGCCGCCACCGTGAGGTGCTTCACGGCGGTTGGCCAGCAGGCCGATCGTGGCCAGGACAGCCAGGCCCGCCGGTGCGATCCAGGGGGATCCCTGACCGGTCAGCGCCGCGGCGACGGCCAGCCAGACGATCAGTGAAGCGGTCTGCCGTGGAAAGCCGCGCGACGTGACCAGGGCACATGTCGCCGCCGTCAGTCCAGCGAAGACCACCGTCAGCGCGATCGAGGCGAACACCATCTCAAAACGGAGGGAGCGAAACGTGAGAGCCAGGAGGACGACCAGTTCGCCGATTGCTGCTCCCCAGGTCAGCCACGTCGGCCAGACACGCCCTGAGATGACCGCGAAGGCGAGAGCCGCGCATGGCAGGGCCGCCCACCAGAATGGGACTGCAGTGTGGGTGAACCACCACGCCAGAACGCCGGCCATGGCGGCCACAGCGAATCGTTCGGGAAGGTGCTGCAGGGAGGGATCGGGCTGACTCATGTCATACTCATGACAGGACGCCGAGTGTGTCGTTGAGGCCAATGATGGACAGGTCGACACCTGCATCGCGCAGGACCTTCTGGGCGGACCGCAGTCGCTCGATCTGCAGGTAGTCCTGCATAAAATAGGGACTCTTGTGCTCGCCATAGTGCCGGAAGCTCCCCTGTGGGAAGAGGGCGATAGACAGCCTGGAGAATTGCGCACGCATCCGGAGCAGCGTCCCAATTTCGTTCTCGGTCATCTCCTGCTGGATCAGGAACAGCTGCGAACGTGGGGGAATGGCGAACCAGCGAGTCTGGAGGTAGTCCAGGAACACAGCTTTGATCGGATCAGGTTCGATGACCGACTGGGCGCGCGCGAGCAGCGACAGGCACTTCACGAGATGAGCACTGCCGGTCCCATAGCCGCTGTTCAACTGCTCTTTTCCCAGAACGATGAGCCCAAAAGGAAGGTGGGCGTCGCCGGCATAGTTCGCGACAGAGCCGGCGACGGTGCACATGTAGTCCTCGAACACGTCGGTATCGAAGATCGGTGTGTGGCGCAGTGTCAGATTAAGCAGGATGACGACCGTTTTGGAAGCGCTGGGGCTGAAGTCTTTTGCATAGAGCGCCCCGGTATGCGCGCTCACTTTCCAGTGGATGCGATTCATCGGTTCCCCATCATATGGGTGAGTCCCGGTGAGCTGGCTGGTGTCGACATTTGGAGCGTAACGGACGCGCTGTCCGTCGAGTGGAGACGTAAGGGCGATACGCAATCGAGGAAAGGAAAGCAGCCGGGGAAACACTGTGACACGCTGGAGACTGGAAAAGATGCGAGTCAATGAGAATACTCCCAGGGGATCCTGGACGGTCACGATCGTTTCACCGACCTGATACTCCCCTCGCCGATTAGCCTCGAAGAAGACCATCAACCCGAGATGAGTGTGTCGCTCATGTTTTCTGACCAGGTAGAGAGGCAGGCAGAAAGAGAGGTCATAACGGAGCGGACTCCGCTCGCCAGTGCCCGTCAGACTAACACTGACCATGTCCGGTTTGCCCATCATCACCAGCTGACGCCTGACGAACACCGAGACGCCGATCGCATCGATTGAACGTATCATGACGATGGGCAGCACGAGACTGTACAGAAGCACTGCGCACGCGGTGAAGAACAGTGCCTGGCTGCCCAGGATGAGCCACAGCACAGCCACTCCGGCCCCAAGAGTGAGGCCGCGCGAGGCGGTGCGGAAGTACCGCCTCATTGCTTGCTGTAATCGGCCAGCTTGGGGATGGGGACGTTCTTGAGGGTGTTGGTCACGACCTCGTTGGTCGTCACGCCACGGAGACGGGCCTCAGCCTGCAGGATCAGACGGTGTCCCGAGATGAAGGGGAACACGAGCTTGATGTCGTCCGGGATAACGAAGTCGCGATTCTGGAGATACGCGTATGCCTTGCTGAGACGCATGAGGTCGATGCTGCCGCGTGGAGACAGTCCAAGGTAGACAGTGTCGTCGTGCCGCGTGGCGTCGACCAGTGAGACGATGTAGGTGATGAGTTCCGGCGCGATGAAGACACCTTCGACCTCTTTCTGCATCGTCGTCAGGTCGTCACGGGAGATGATGCGGACATCGTCGCTGATGACTTTGAGCCGTGCATAGAAGCCGGTTACGATCTCCTCTTCCTTCTCCTTGCTCGGATATCCTATTGTCAATCGGGTCATGAAGCGGTCCAGTTGGGCCTCTGGCAATGGGAACGTGCCTTCGTACTCGATGGGGTTCATGGTCGCCATGACCACAAACGGACGGTCCAGTTTGACGATGGTTCCGTCGATGGTGACCTGGTATTCGGCCATGGCCTCAAGAAGCGCGGACTGCGTTTTGGGGGTGCCGCGGTTGATCTCGTCCGCCAGCAGGAGATTCGTGAAGATCGGTCCCCGTTTCAGCCGGAATTCCTGCGTCTTCTGGTCATAGACCGAAACGCCGGAGATATCCGATGGCAGGAGGTCCGGAGTGAACTGGATGCGTTTGAACTCCAGTCCCAGTGACCGGGAGATGAGATTGGCGAGCGTCGTCTTGCCCAGGCCGGGGACATCCTCGAGGAAGATATGTCCCCCGGCGAGCAGTGTAGCGAAGGCAACGTCGACAACCGTATTCTTGCCGACGAAGTACTGTTCGACGTAGGATATGGCTTTGTTCAAGTTTTCGTTCATGGTCAGCTCCTTCTGTCGTGTGCTGTCTTCTCCATTGTAGGCCGTTCGGTTCGAAATCAACGACCTCGTGCCGGTCGTCGTGAAGCCCGAACTTCGTTGCGCATGCTGCGGACACATGATCGCAGGCTCTGCAGCGCCGTCTTTGCCACAAGAACGTCTTCTCCGGTGACACTGGGACGGCTATACCGCGCTTTGCCAAAGAGCGTTGCCAGCTGATTCATCGGACTCGAACAGGTCGGGACTTCGACGGTCACGCGCTGTGTGAACTCGTCTGCTGTTTCTCCCCGCCGCAGGCGTGGCCCGATTGTCCCAACGGTCTCGACGCCCATGGCAAACAGTGCTGTGATGCTGGTTACGGGATCTTCCATCAGGACACTCTCGTCGAGTGAAACCAGCCGGCGGACTGCCCGGATGACCTTTTTGCGCTCCGACCGGTCGAGCATCGACAGCAGGATCTCGTGACGGAACTCAAAGACCATGTCCCTGATACTTGCGGCAATCGATACCAGAAGAAGACTGGCACTCAACCAGTACACGGCGGCGACGATGGTCTCGAGCGTGGCGTTCATCTCGTCGTCCCTGGGGGGCAGAATGTTGCTTTCTCTCAGCGCCCTGACGATATCATTGTAATCCTCGCCCGGGACGCGCCCCGCCTGAGCGATACCGTTCATGATCTGCCCGGTCTTGGCTCCCGTGTAGATGATCGCAAAAACGACAGCAGTCATGACGACTGCAACAGGAAAGATCAGTACGCGCATTGTCTTGCCCCAGGTGTTGTGGAGAACCGAGACGGAGACGATGACTGCAGCTATCAACACGGCAATCATGACGGCGAGTGGAAGATACATGAAACCAAACAGCTCCCAGAAGTGCTCCTCCATGACGCGTCGCAGCGTGAGGGCAGGCAGATTGACAGGCAGTCCACCTGTGCCTGCTGGTTTTGGCGTGGACGCTGGCGTCCCAGGAAGCAGCCACACGGCGGCTCTGGGGAGGGTAGGCGCCTGCACGATAGGAGAGGCGACCGCAGCCACAAAGACGACGAGCAGGATGATGAATCCTGGCAGAAGCTGCCTGGCTGCGCGTGGGTCGGAAGCAGTGACTGCCGAGAGCATCGATGCGGCCAGCATGATGGCCAGTACGATGGCGGCTACCAGGGGGTCCGTATTGCCAAGCACAGCGTAGCAGCAAGCGATGATGCTGATGCGGAGGAAATGGGCAGGAGACTCGGCTGCCAGGATCAGGTTGCCGACAAACCAGAAATAGAGCTCAAACAGCACGGTGAGCAGGAGAATGGCGAGGAATTCCTGCAAGGTATGGCGGTCGGCGGTCAGCGCCAGATAGATGATGATAAGGCAGGTCTCGAGGCCATGATAGAGCCGGAAGAGCTTCTGGTTCTGGTGTGGCAGTGCGATGTTCAGGAGGACGAGAGCTGCGGCGCCGAACCACCAGGGAACTGCAAGACGTGCAATCCAGAATGCGAGGAAACAGGCGGTATTGGCGATGATCAGTCGAGCGATGCGTGTCGTGTCCATGACAGTCTCCTCAGCCGGGGGCGAGCGTCGTGATCCGGTCGTTCAGTCCGACAATCGTCAGTTCGATACCGTTCTCCCTGAGCACGCGCTGCAGGGATCTCAGGTGGAGCAGTTTCGACGTATCCTTCAGGTAATACGGTGCCTGATGCTCTCCCGGCAGGAGGAACGTGCCTTCCGGGAACAGGACGATGGTCATGCGCGCGAAGTGTTCGCGCTGCTTGAGCAGGTGCACGACCTCTGCCTCGTCCATCTCGTGTGCGAGAAGGACCAGCTGCGACTGTGCCGGGATCACGCGTGTGTTCTGGTTTAGCCAGTCCAACACGACGCCGGTGTTTTCCGTCTTCACTGCGCATGCTCTGGCTACCGCGGTGAGACAGGAGAGCAGATGCATGCGGTCACGGCCCGTGCCCGCCCAGTCGGCGCTGGAACCGATTGCCACGAGGCCGAAGGGCAGGTTGCGGTCGTAAACATACTGCAGGATGCTTGCCGCCGCAGTCGACAGTGTTTCATCCAGCGCTTCCAGTGCGAAGCCTGTGTCCCGATGCACGGTGTAGTTCACGAGCAGGACGACGGTCTGAGACGCCGAGGGAGTGAAATCCTTGACGACGAGCGTTCCGGTGTGAGCGCTCATCTTCCAATGGATGCGGTTCATCGGCTCTCCATCATATGGGTGAGTCCCAGTGAGTTGACTGGTATCCACATTCGGGGCGTAGCGGACACGCTGTCCGTCGATAGGGGACGTGAGTGTAATGCGCATGGCTGCAAGCGAGATTGGGCGCGGTACAACCGTCAGGTTCAGCCGGGACGGGAACGAGCGCTGGATGTGGAAGATGCGCAAAGGGTCCTGCAGCATGACGCGGGCGCCGCCCACGGGGTACTGCCCTTTGCGGGTAGCATCGAAGAAGACGGTCGTGCTGTTGTCGTCTTTTCTGCTGTGGCGCTGGATGACGTATGGTGAAAGCAGTGGTTCGACAGACAGCAGCAGAGGACCTGAAACCCTGAACCCCGCAGCCGTGCAGATCAGCATATTCGGCTGGCGCACTGTCGCGACGCTGTGGCGAAGGACGCACGAGACTGACAGCCGCTGGTCCTGTGCAGTGAGCATACTGCACAGGACGACCGTATATGACATCGCGGTGAGTCCGACGACAAGGAAGGAAGGGCTGCGGAGGAGGAAGGCGACAACAAGCATGAGCATCGATACGAACAGACCGGCTCCGGCGGTTCTGAAAAACACACGGAAACCAGTGGAGCGTACCGCCACACCTGGACGCTCCACTGGCAGCACCTTCATCTGACGAACCCCTGCAGTCTCCATCTTGCCTCACTCACTACATCGGGCGGGGCCGCCGGCACGTTACAGACCGATCGAGTTACTGAGAGACAGGCAATGCTCCTTCGGTCCTGATACGCGGGTGCTGGGCCTCGGCTTTCAGCATTTCCAGCAGTTTCTGATATGTGGCCTTGGCGAGCCTCACCTGGTCAGGAGTCACGTCGACTGTCGAGTAGCGTGCAATGTAGAACAGGCGTCCGAGAACGTCCACCTGCCCGGCCAGATCAGGATACCACTGGGCGACGCGAGCAGTCAGCTCAGTCGGTGTCTCTCCGCGCACCATCGCTAGATCCAGTGGATACAGTGCATTGGCGGCCATATAGAAGATGGCGATGACCGTTCCGCGTGGGTCGCGCAGAAGCTCTTCATCATCCAGACTGCGGATCCTCTTGATGGTGTGTTCGATGATAATGCGGTCACGTCTGCGCCCGATGCCTTCGAGACGGTCCCACTGCGTTGCGAAAGCCTCTCGCACACACGTGGCGCCGCAATATATTAGTGTCAGGATCGACAGGTTGCGCAGGACGAGCTGCAACGCGATGACCGTGGAAGACGGGAAGAGACCAACCTTTGATCTGAGTGCGAGGAACATCTGCCATGTACGGGGAACCAGAAGTGTCCCCTTGATGATCCAGGGCGAGGAAGGACCGAACATCAGTGTGTTCAGAGCCTTGCTGTGCATGCTTACGAGAGCCGTGAAGATGCACGCCATGCCGAGCAGTAGCAGGAGGGCAGGCACAAGTCGCCGCAGGGACTTTCCCGGTCCCTGCTGGAGGACACCCCCCAGGAATATCCATGCGAGCAGGATCGCGAGCGGAGCTGCCAGCAGTGAACTAGCGAGGATTTTGAATTCTTCAGCTAGCGCCGTCCGTATCAGCCAGGAGCCGAGAAGACTCGTCGCGGCGGCCGGCCACGGTTTCCACCAGCTGGTGGCATGGCGTCTTGTGATGAAGTCCACGGCTGTGGGACGTCCAAACAGGAAGTCCTGCAGGTTCTGCGCAGTCGATGCGCTGAAAGGACCTGTCTCGACCTGCAGAGACGTGGCGAGCAGGGTGACTACGATCAGGATGACGGCAACCGGTATCAGCCGCTGAAGGAACCTCGGCCGGTCCTCCTCTGTTCCCGCAAGTATCAGTGCCAGCAAGACAAGCAGCGACAGCACTGCGATCGAGACGGCTGCACCTGCGACGTCCAGGGTAACGAGCAGAGCCAGCCACACGATATTGCCGAGGTAGACTGGTTCACCGGGAGTCTTCAGTCTGGTGCGAACGATACCCGCGTAGAAGAGCATCGGCACAAGGAGAAAGAAGAACTCGCGGTAGCGTGCCGCGTAATCGATAGCCAGGCGTTGACTGTTTGTAGCCAGGATGCTGATCAGAGCGACGGCGATGATGGCTTCCCACGTGAGTTTGTGCCGCTCCAGCCATGGGCCGGCTACCAGGACGGCCAGGGCTGGAAGTACGACCCACAACGGGATAGTGGCGCGTGCCGTCCAGAAGACCAGAAGTGTCGCCAGCGTCATGAAAGAGAGATGCAGCAGTGATTTCTCGTGGTTCATGGTCAGGTCTCCCCAAGGGCGGCAAGAGTATCGTTGAGACCGATGATGGACAGGTCCACACTGGCATCTTTCAATATCCTCTGTGTCTTCCTGAGCCGCGCGATTTGTTCGATGTCGGGCATGAAGTACGGGACTGCCCGCTCACCGTAAAGGAGGAAACTTCCATAGGGGAACAGACAGATGGAGATGCGTGAGAACTGCGCCTGCATGCGAAGCAGCGCCTCGATCTCCTCTTCCTTGAGTTCATGCTGAATGAGGAACAGCTGCGAGCGCACAGGAATACGCAGTCGTTCGCGCCTGAGATAGTCAAGAAAGACCGTACTTGACGGGTCGTTGTCCAGACGGGCGCGGGCTTGTGCAAGCAGGCGGTAACACGAGAACAGGTGAGTCGCATCCCTGGAGTACCCGGCAGAGCTCAACGTGTCCTGGCCAAGGATGGTGAGCCCAAACGGCAGTTTTCGGTCGTGGGCATACTGCAGGATGCTGGCCCCGACCATCGTCATGTAGTCTTCAAAGGTTTCCATCGTGAAGCTCGGCTCACGCCGAAGCGTCAGATTAAGCAGAACGATGACTGTTTTCGAAGCTGACGGACTGAACTCTTTTACCATGAGATCACCGCGGTGGGCACTCATCTTCCAGTGGATGCGGTTCATCGGATCACTCTGGTATGGGCGTACACCCGCGAGCTGAGAAACGTCATAGTTGGGTGCAAACTTGACGCGCTGTCCGTCGAGAGGGGACGTCAGAGAGATGCGAAGTTTTTCCAGAGGCAGGACGGTGGGAAACACTGTCAGCTTCTCATCCGGGGGCAGGCGCCGAGTCAGGTGGAACAGACGGAGAGGATCTGTTACCGTCAAAAGACAGTCTCCGAGGTCATACGACCCACGCCGGTTGACGTGAAAGCGAAGCGCATATTTCAGATTGCTCGTCGTTGCTTCTTCCGGAATGATGTACTCAGGCAGGAGTGGTTGAAGCCGGACCGACAAAGGCGAGTATCGTGAGACTCCTTCCAGGGAGATCGTCAGTGTGTTCTGAGACTTCATCTGCACGACTGACTGTCGAAGGCGCCTGGTGACCTTGATGTGATCGCTCGTCGTGAGGACAAGGGGTACCATGATCGCAGTGTATCCCGTCATCAGGGATGCAAGATAGAACAGCGGGCGTGTGCCCAGCACAAGCCAAGCCAGCGCGGCGAATGCCGAGATCATCATGGCACGTCCTGCAACGCGCACGACTCTCCTCATATCGGCCTCATGATTGAGTGACTTGTCGCATACACCATTTTATGGATTGCTCCTTCTCCAGCTCTTGCGCGATGCTGGTACCTGCTATTTTATGGTAGCAGGGTTGAATTGCAATGCTGGAGCGGGGAAAGTGCTTCTCATGGGGAGCGGCGGTTATGATCTTCTCATGGTCCCCGCCTATTGCCTCACGAGTAAACCTGCTCGAACGAGGAGTCGTTGCCTCACATTAGAACCTACTCGAAACCGGATGAAGTTGCCAGTCCATGCCTTTCCTCGGATTGATGTGGGGCTGTACTTGTTTCCTGGTGAGGACCAGGTCTCGCAGGTGCCGTTCTTCTGCAAGGATCCTCTCATGAAGAGCGATGGGGTCAAGACACTGGTACTGATGCCTGAGCGTCTCCTTTGCTTCCTCCGTGATGCGCGGGGAAGTGCCGCTCGCATGGGACTAAAGTGTTCGCGGGGAAGTGCCGCTCGCATGGGACTAAAGTGTTTGCGGGGAAGTGCCGCTCGCATGGGACTAAAGTGTTCGCGGGGAAGCCAGGATACGTTCATACGGGGGTACAGGGTGCGTCATATGCACGGGTGACTTTGGCTCCCTGTCGTGTCTTGTGGGTGAGCTGCATCACTGGCAGGAAGAAGTTGGTGAACAGACGAAGAGACTGGTAGATCCTGTTCATGAGCAGGATTTCTCCAAGGATATACTGGACAGAACACCCAGGAAGCTGCAGGCAGAACTCAAGGTCGCATTGACCGACCAGTATACAGCACCTGACCCTGGTGAGGCAACTGCCCGGAAGAACCACCTCATTGAGCGGTACCAGGAGAAGCCAGGAGGCCGTAACGAACTGAACGACACTGACCGGTTGACTGCCTGACCTGACCTTCACCGAAAGCAGGATTTACACCAACATCATGGACTTGACTAGACTGTTTCGTCTTTCTGTACAAGAAGGAAGGAGTTCCTCGATCATGTTCACACTGCCGTGGATCTAGCGTTAACACTCATCATTTCAGAAGTTGCACGTCGGCTCCAACCAATTCTGTCACCCTTACACCATTACTGTAACACCATAGATATAATGACAGCGAAACCGCTGTCAGACTGACATCCAGGCCATTTCCAGTGGGGAGGAACTTTCGAGCTCCGGCAGGAACCTCAGCGAGGAATTGCCATGGTCCCTGCCGAATATTGGAAAACAAGACTGCTACCTGAACAAACAAAACCTGACAGGAGCGGCAATACCTCGTGGAACAGCCTTTTGCTCCTTTCAGAACTCTCCAAGAACGGCTGTTGTGGACGCACAGCTTACTTCAAATGATTCTCCAGCCACGTTGTTATATCTTGTTGAACTTGATCGCGGTTAGTCTCGTTAAGGACCTCATGTCGCGCTCCTGGATACAGGATCAGCTGCACGTCCTTGATCCCGACATCCTCGTAACGCTTCGCCAGCGCCTGTGCGCCGCCATGTGCTCCAACCGGATCCATATCGCCACAGGCTATCAGAACCGGCAGGGCTCTGGGGATAAGGGCCTGTTGCTCCGGTTCGAGCATTTCCAAACAGCCACGGGCCATGTCCAGCGTCATGCCATTGGTGCCAGCGAAGCCACAAAATTGATCACCTATATATTTTTGTACTTCCTCTTCGTCGCGGCTAAGCCAGTCAAAAGGTGTTTTGGCGGGCTCAAAGGGAGTGTTGAGTGCACTCATCACATTCTGAGTCGGTGGCTTATCACGCATATCACCCTCGGCCGCTTTCTCCAGGAATGATATGCTCTCCGGAGGGAACATGGGCAAACCCGTTGTACCGGTGAGCACGACGCCTTTCAGTTGATTACCCCAGCACTCAATATATCGCTGACCAATGAACGAACCCATGCTATGTCCAAGCAGAAATATTGGCAATCCTGGGTTCTCTTCCTCAATGATGCCGCTCAACTGGTTTTCATCTTTGACCATACCATTCCAGCCATCTTCGCCGATAATGCCTACCCTGGAGAGGTTGCCGGCGGTTTTGCCATGCCCACGGTGATCATCTGCATAGACCATGTAACCAGCCTGGTTGAGGTATTTCGCGAAGCGCTCATAGCGTAAAGCGTGTTCACCTAACCCATGGACAACTTGCACAACGGCCTTGGGCTTTCCAGTATCAGGTGCCCATTTATAGACGAAAATTTCGAAGCCATCTGGATCAGTAAACGTAAACGTCGTGGCACTCATCATTCGCCTCCTTAAGGCAGTCAAGTTCTTTTTATTCTAGCACCTGATTGGCAGAATCCGGATAGTGTCCATACAGTTGGTGTACATTCAAAACAATAAAAGACCCAGGGCTCGCTTCTGGTATCACGGGTTCTGACCAACCAACAACGGAAAGGGATGAACCACGAGCTCATGGATATCTTACACGGGAAGACGATGTTGTGAAAGAGTTGATGCCTGGCAAGCTCGAGGAAGCCATGACAAACTTGCTGGAACAGGTCTTCCATTCAATGCTGCATGCTCAGGTCGTAGAGCAACTGAATGCCGAGCGGTATGAACGCAGCATTGGTGCTCCATGTTTCAACATTCAGGGATGGAACTGTTCACCAGCTATCTGCACCGCGAACAAGCGCTCCTGCTGAGCCTGAAGGAACGATGAGGATTCAGGAATGTTATGAAGCCGACCGGGAACAACTGAACCACACTGATCAATTGACTGCCTCACCTGACCCGTACCGAAAGCAGCATTTGCGCCAACATCAAGGACTTGACTGGGGCTGAATAGCAATAATGAAGCTGGAAGATTGCCCTTTGTAGGATTTCATTCTCGTGACACTAGTTGTCCTGATGAGTCTTTTCTGGTAGACTGAGCAAGTAGATTAATGGAGGTGAGCAGTACATGATACAAGTTGCCATGGACACAACGACAGGCATGACCAGACAGGAGTTCGATCAGTCCGGCATCGCGATGATCCCTCTGTACGTCCGGGATGGTGAAAAGCTCTACCGGGAACAGGTGGATATCTTTCCCGACGAGTTTTACCAACGTGAACGGGCAGGTGTTATCTATGAGACTGTCCAGGCGAATCCCGTAGACTTGATTTCCGTGTTCAGGCCCATCGTGGAGGCGGGGGACGAAATCGTATGTGTGTTGATTTCAAGTGCTATCTCGGGTTCCGTGAATGCAGCGCATGTCGCTGCTCAGACGCTCGGAGCCGAGGATAAGATCACTATCGTCGATTCTCTGGAATCCGGCTATGGTGAAGCATACCTTGGTCAGACGGCGAAGAAGATGGCCGATGCCGGCGAAAGCCGCACTGAAATAGCGAAGGCTCTGGCAGATATTCGGGCCCGCACTCGGACCTACTTTATCATGGAGTCGCTGAAATGGCTGTTTCACGGGGGCCGCCTGACGGGAGCACAGTATTTCGTCGGATCCGTCATCAAACTGAATCCCATCATCTGGTTTGATGAGGCCGGCCGTATGACTTCCTACGACAAGACCAGGACGATCAAGGTCGCCAAGGACCACATGCGCCAACTGGTGGCTGATGCCGGCAGAAATGGGATCGAGGCTGCGACCCTGCATTGGCCGGACAACTTTGAGGAAGCGCAGGAGTTCCACAAGGAGATGGAAGATATCCTCCAGGCTCCTGTCTCTCTGACCAAGCTTTCATGTGTGCTTGGTGTACATACCGGCCCCGATCTTCTTGGACCGTGTGTCATCGCAAGAGCATAGTCG
>JBAQYC010000025.1:0-10463 GCA_049299835.1 Candidatus Cryosericum sp.
GTTGCGCCCATGTCGATGGCCAGCAACGTGCCAGCAAACATAGCGGTCTTGGAGCCGAGAGCGGTGTAGATCGGGCCAACCACGGGGATCAGCCACTTGCCGAGCAGTGGGGTCAGTGCAATGATACCGACCATTGCAAGAGCCAGCGCACCCATTGCCATGAAGCCGTTCTCCATCTCTGCGCCAAATCCGTCGATGAGCGGAACCTTCCAGTCTGGAGCCCAATACTTGATGATCCTGTCGATGACACCGAGAACTGCGAAAATAGCCATGATCCAAAGTACTGTTTTGCTGATTGCAGCCATTTGTTACACCCCTTCCTTAGAATTAGAGTATGGAACTGAAGAATGAAACCCGCATGGTACCTTTCCACAACACCTGACCCGAAGATCATGTCGTGTCCTCTCTAGCAACCGCCTCCTCTCTGACTGCATTGTGGTGAAGTTCGCAGTCATTACAAGGTTGTTTCGTCTGAAGCCGGTTTGGGCACAAGAGTCTCGGTATCCTCAGCCGGGCGAGCAATCACATGCACCGAGACAAGCGTCCCGACACGTGCCGCCGCGGCACCTCCGGCATCTGTCGCAGCCTTGACGGCTCCGACGTCGCCACGTACCATGACAGTGACGTAGCCTCCACCAATCTTCTTGTACTCTCCACCAACGAGTTTCACGTTCGCCGCTTTGACCATGGCATCGGCAGCCTCAATGGCGCCGACCAGTCCTTTGGTTTCGATCAGTCCCAGAGCGATCATCTTCTCTGCCACATTGACCTCCGCCGTTCACGTTGGTGAGTCAGGGTCGAGACGCGAGCAACTAACCCTTGCGAGACAGTTCTTCGCGTATGACCTTTCGTACCAGGTCTTCAATCTCCGAGGGCGACTGCTTGCCGGTCGGAGCTGCCGCAGGAGCTGCGGGCACCGTGGCTGGTTTGCGATCATACACCACCGGGGGGTTGAACGGGCGCAGCTCGTACGCGACGCGTTTCACGTTGAACAGGTGATTCACCGTGATATTGTCGCTGCTGATCCCTCCACCCATACCGCCGGTGGCCAGAGTCAACGAGGGCATAAGGCCCGTCGAATACCCGATGGCTCCCATCGTGGTCGATGAGTTGACAATGATGCGAAACGCAGGCTTCTGTAACCCAAACTGCATGATGATGTCCTCATCGGTGCAATGGATGCCCATGGTGTGTCCTTTTCCACCGAACTCAAGCATCTGCATGCAGTGCTCACAACCTGAATGCCAGCCATCTTCAACATAGAAGGCAGCCACTGGAGTCAGTTTTTCACGTGACAGCGGGACATTGGGACCGACTTCCGAAAGCCTTGCAACGAGAATCCTGGCATCATCAGGAACAGTGAACCCTGCCATTTCCGCCAGCGCCTGAGGTGAACGCCCGACGAAGTTGGCCTGCATGAGCCCGTTTGGACGAAACATGGCTTTGCTCAGCTTGTCGGCCTGTTCATCCGACAGGAAGTACGCGCCGTTTCGCTCCATGGCTTTCGCCAGCTGGTCTGCGATCGGCTTGTCGGCAATGACGGCACCTTCGTGGGCGCAGATGACCGCGTAGTCGAAGTTGACACTGTTGACGATGTCACGAGCCGCCTTCTCGACATCAGCGCTGCGGTCGACATAGACTGGAACGTTGCCGGGACCGACGCCGAGCGCCGGCTTGCCGACGCTGTGCGCATACTCGACCATGGCCTCGCCGCCCGTTGCGATAATCAGCCTTATTTCCTTCTGTCTGAGCAGCTCCTGCGTCCCCTGGAGGCTGACATGCGTCATGCAGGTGATGAGCCCCTTGGGGGCCCCAGCCGCCTCGGCCGCCTCGGCCAGAATGCGAACTGCCTCTGCCGTGCACTTCGGGGCCGAGGGATGAGGCAGGATGATGATAGCATTGCGCGCCTTCACGGCGATAAGAGACTTGAAAATAGCAGTCGACGTCGGGTTGGTCGTAGGAACCATCGCGGCGACAACACCAAAGGGCCAGGCTATTTCGATGATCTTGTTGGCTTCGTCGCGCCTGATCACGCCCTCCGTCCGGACGTCCTTGATGGACATCCATACGTTCTTCGACGCAAACTGGTTCTTGATCGTCTTGTGTTCGGCGACACCCATGTGTGTCTCTTCGACAGCCATACGCCCGAGCCGTTCAGCAGCTTCGTACGCAGCTTCCGCCATCGATGCACAGACGACGTCTATCTGATACTGATTGAAGTGAACAAACGCTTCCTGTGCGACTTGTGCTTGCTTGGCCAGATTTCGGGCCTCTTGAATAGACTGCAGGTCGCCATCAAATTCCTCAGGCATGTTCTGCCTCCTCTTACAAATCTCCGCGCCGGCTCAGAATCAGGCCGGAGCGCCCATCAGGGACTATGTCGTGCGAGTCGCAGAACACTCTACTGGAAAGCCAGCGGATCCCGTGCTACGGACAGAACTGCTTCGTCGAACGCACGGCAAGCCGCGCGGCAAGCGCTCTGAGTTCCATACAGGAGTGCGCCGTGGTAGTTGGTTTCGCTGAGCCTGGTGAATGATCCAACGGCCACGTCTGCCGCCTTCAGGGAACGCTCCATCGCATAGTGGCCCTCAAGAGGTGGCGCGGTGATGTACGCGATAGGAGTCCCGACTTCGACCCCGGCTTCCTTGGACAGGTACGTCCCGGAACGAGAGATCGTGTAAGCCAGCCAGACAAGCATCGGTGCAACCTGAACAGGAAGCGTGACCGTCGAATAGCGCAGCGCATCCACAAACTCAAGGACGGCGTTGATGCCCGCAGTCGCCTCGGCAGGGTTCGGTGCGGCCAGAAGAAGCATGGCTTCGCCCGAAAGAGGTCCTGACGGATAGGCGCCACCGGCAAAATGCGAACGACAATATGCCACACGCACCTCGGCCTTCTTGGTCGCTTCGTCTCCACCGATATACAGCGGGTCATCGATGTTGCAGGTAAACAGTGCCAAGCTCTTCTCCCCAGGGAGAAGTTCCAGAGACTTCGCCATGTCGGGGTGCACATTGGGAATGAGTCGTACCGACAGGATTTCTGGCTTCAAGTTCCGTTCCATCTCTAGAGCCATGTCATTCTACTCCTTTTTGATACCTCGTTCTCCGGTTTCCCGGGACAACCGGTCGGCTGACCGCGGAACCGTCAACGGATTCCAGCAGCCGGCCTCCAGGCTTGACTCCAGGATCGTGAAGTCACTCCCGGCGGCCGGCGATTGTTACTGTATTAGCCTCTCTTTGCAGTGGCGAGTTCGACGCCGCTGGTCTTGTACTGCAGGTAGTCCTTGATGAGAGCAACGGCCTCGGCTGCGGCCTCGATCGGGTTCTTGCCCTTCTTGGAGATCATGCAGATGTTGTCGCGGTTGCCGTCAGTGGTGAGCGGCTCCCAGCGTGGCTTGTAGCCCATGTAGATGGACAGAGCATCGGAAATGATGAGACCTGGACGCTCGCCAATCAGGACGACAACGACATCGGCATTCAACAGAGTGCCAAAGTCGTTCATGATACCGACACGGGCACGGTTGACATAGACTGAGGTACCGACTGCGATGCCGGCAGACTTGAGGCCGTCAGTCATGCTTCTGAGAACATCACCAGCGTAGCGCTCGATGGCATAGCCACTGAGACCGTTGCTGACGACAAACTGGACAGTCGGGTTCTTGACGCACTTCTCGAGTACGACAGCCTTCGCCTCATCGCTGAGCTTGCGGCCAAGCGGTGGCAGACGCAGATAGGTCTGCAGCGATCCATTGGCTGCGGTCTCGCCAACGTTCAGGAGGCCCAGACCCTTGACGACTGCGTCCGGAACAACGTAGTTCAGGGAGTCCTGTGTGGCACCGTGGTCAGCTCTCATCTGGAAGTAGGTGAGAAGCTTCGGACGCGGACCATTGCGACCAACGCAGACACGCTGATCTGTCGCATGGATGAGAGCCTTGCAGCCCTCAGCATCTACTGGATGATCAACGCCGACTGTGTGACGCTTCTCAGGAGTAGTTACATCTTCGACTTCGACCGAAAACTTCGCGGCTTCGTTACGCTTTGCCACAATATCAGCCTGATTCTGTTTTCCAACGTACAGTTCATATGCAGCCATGTCTACTCTCCTCTCCTACCGCTTCAGGAAGAACGACGGATCGCCGGCCTTGTCAGTCAGCTTGCCATTCTTGAGCAGTCCAAGTTCCTCGCACCACTTCTCCCATTCGGGAGCCGGGCGGGTGCCCATTGCACTCCAAAGAGCGGTGGTGTCGTGGTAACTGGCACACTGGTAGCTCAGCATGACATCGTCTCCCATGGAAACACCCATGTGGTAGTTGCACCCTGCAACAGCGTCGAGCACCATCAGGAACTCGTTGGTGTTCTGGTCGGCACGGACGTGGTTCGTGTAGCAGTTGTCCAGCCCGAGCGGGATGCCCAGAAGCTTGCCGCAGAAATGGTCTTCGAGACCTGCACGCATGATCTCGTCAGAGTTGTACAGGTATTCTGGTCCAATGAAACCAACGACGGAGTTGACGCCGATGGGGTTGTAGCGGCGGGCAAGTGCATGCTTGCGGGCTTCGAGTGTCAGCTGGTCAGCATCGTTGTTCGCATAGGCAGACAGCTCGGTGCCTTCACCTGTCTCAAAGTACATGTAGTTGGGACCCTCGGAGTAGCAGTACTTCTTTGCCAGCTCATTGGCCTCATCAAGCATTCCAACTTCAACGCCAAAAGACTCAAGGGCAGCCTGGGTTCCCGCAATGCTCTGGAAGACCTGACCGACCTTGGCGCCCTTCTTCAGACACTCCATCTGGGTGGTCACGTGACCAAGAATACAGTTGGATGCGGGAATGCTCCACTTCTCTTTGATATCCCACATCATATCATACATCTTCATAAGGTTCTCGACCTGGTCGATAGCCGGGTTGATACCAATGACCTGATCGCCGATGCAGAACGCAAGACCGTCGTAGATTTCGGCACGGATGGCGTCGAGGTCGTCCGTTGGATGGTTGGGCTGAAGACGCGCGCCAATACGGCCGGGAAGACCCATGGTGCAAACGTTGTGCACGACGCACGGCATCTTGTGACCGCCGACAATCAGGTCCAGGCTGGAGCAGAGCTTGGCAACAGCAGCGGCCATTTCGCCAGTAAGACCCTTACTGATGGCGGCTATGTCCTCGGACGTCGTGTTCTCGTCGAGGATCCATGCCCGCATTTCACCTGCAGTCTTGTTCTTGATCTTCTCGTAGGCAACAAGATCGAGGCCATCGTCGATGGCGCGTGTGATCTCATCGTCTTCGTAGGGAACGACCGGCTGGGCACGGAGCACCCACATCGGGATCTCGGCCAGAACAGTCTTGGCCGCGACGCGTTCTGCTACACTCTTAGCAGCAACACCCGCTGCTTCGTCACCGGATTTCTGTTCGTTCGCCTTCGCCAGGACTTCCTTGACGTCCTTGAAGTCGTACGTGATGCCGAACAGTTTGGTACGGAATGCCATGTTTCCTCCTTGTCACATTGAGAAGATAAGTGTCTTCACCGAAAGAGAAACAAGACGATCTCCCAGCATCGATTGACCAATGTCGATATAGTCCCCTTCTGCCAACGTGACCTCATCGATCGAGAGCACGTTGAACTCGGGTAGCCCGGCACTTACGACCTGTCCCAATGCCTTGCCCAGGTCGCGCTCAGTCACCAGAATCAGCGGAATACTCGGCGATATGTGCTTGCCGGCAAACGCTTCGATGCCGCGTCCAAGCTTCTTCAGATCGTCATAGCAATCCACTGCGGATAGGTCGACAGCGAGAGCGACTCGATCCTTTGCAGGGTCGAGGTCCCAGCGACTGTAGCCGTCCAGAATCGCTTTGGCCAGGGTCTGCTCGTCGGGAATGCCGTCGAACATCGGCCGGACGACCGGGACGTTGCGCATAGGAAGCTCTTTGGGAGCAACCCATATGGTCATGCCACTCAACGTGATCGTCTCATGGCTTGCACCCATAACGGTTGCGCGTTCAGTGTGGAGAGGCTTGAGGACGGTCCACTCTTTCACGCGTGGATTATTTCGCAGTTCCTCGCCCATCAGGGGACCGATGTCGCCGTATACGGCAACATCCTGGATGGTCCTGGTTGGTTTTGTGTCATAGTAGAAATCTGCTACGCCGCCGGAGAAGAAGATCGTCGTGTCGGTGACCGGACGCGAGAGCGGAGCCGTCTCCATGAGGTCACGCGCCATCTGTGACGGCTGTCCCGACAACGCCTCGACAATGAGGCCGGTCATCAGGCGTGCCACCTTTCGCAGCACGTCAATCACAGCAGTGTCACCAATCTTGAGATCGATACCGAGGTGATTCAACATCTTCTGACCACTCTTGGTGATATGTGTGACGATGCCGGAAGCCTGGTCGATCTGAATATGGCGACCACCCACCGACAGCACGACTGTGTCCATCAGGTCTCCCTGGTGGAAAACCGCGACATTCGTCGTACCGCCACCGATGTCGACGTTCGTGCCCCAGGCGAAATGCTCGGACGTCCACGCCGCAGCGCCCGACCCTCGCCCAGCAAGGTGTGATTCAAGGCTGGGGCCCGCGACAGTCGAGACAAAGTCGCCTGCGAGAGGTGCAACGATGTTCAGCACTCTTTCCGCGTTCTGACTTTTGGCCGACTCGCCTGTGATGATAACGGCGCCGGTGTCGATCTGATCAGGGGTGAACCCTGCTTCCTTATAGTCCGCCCACAGGATCTTCTCGAGTTCATCGACGTCAACGAGTCCGTCATGGTCAATGGGTGTGAGGTGGACAGCACTCTGATATAAAACATCCTTCTTGGCCACGTCTGCTCTGGGCTTGCGGGCCGGGCCATACCTGGCCTGCGGCATCATACTGAGTGTCGCCGTCTCGGCGACCAGCAGTTTTGAGATGACAATCTGCGTGGTCGTGGTCCCGATATCGATGCCCACGCTGATGAGTTCGACTGATGCCATTACATTGCCTCCACTACTTTTCCGACTTCTGACTGTTCTTTCTGGGATTGTTCTTCTTGTCGACGTACAGGTGATCTTTGAGTGAGGTCACAAGAGTCTTCTTTGCTCCCTGGACCTTCTTGAGTTCCTCAACCGCACCAAACGGTCCCTGCTGTCCACGGAACTCAACAATGCGTTCAGCCAGTGCAGGTCCGACGCCCGGCAACGTGTCCAGTTGCTCGGCCGTGGCCGTGTTCAGGTTCAGCCGTCGCACCGGCATCCCGCGTGTCGCGCCTGGAGGCTCACCCGGCAGCCCATCAGGAATGACGGGGTTTACGGCCGAAACTGCTTCCGACACCCCGGCAGACCGAATCGCTGGTTCAGAAGGAATGTCTGTGAACGCGGAAACCATTCGTTCTTGTGTTCTCGAAAGAGGCAAAGCCTCAACCTCGGCGGCCTCGGGGATACGTGCCAAAGTCTCGCCTGGCGCAGGAGATGCTCCTTCGCCGACCGGCAGACCGAGATTCCTGCTCAAACTATCGATGATCATGTCTGTACCCTTGTCAGGGCGCGCGATCACGTGGATGGATACCATCTCACCCACACGCCCGGCTGCTGCTGCCCCTGCGTCGGTGGCTGCCTTCACGGCACCTACGTCACCACGCACAACAACGGTGACCAGACCATCTCCAGAGTATCCCTTGCCAACGAGACGAACATTGGCCGACTTGACCATAGCATCAGCAGCTTCGATGGCGCCGACAAGTCCTCTGGTTTCGATCATGCCAAGTGCTGCCAGCTTCTCGTTCTCAGGCATGGAGTACGCTCCTCGTCCTGCAGATGGAAGTGAGGTCGATCACGACTTGTTGAACGTGTCGCGACCGTCAATTTCAAGAGAATCGAGGATACCCACGATCGTCGCGTCTGCCGGGGCCCCATCAGTGAGTGCCGTGAACCGACCTCCACTGCCGATAGCGACCAGGACGAGTTCACCCTCGCCTGCGCCTACGGCGTCTACAGCGACAATCGGCGTTCGATCCAGCAGTTCGTTGCTCACTGTCGCTTCCTGGACGACAAGAAGTTTTCGAGCAGACAGTTTGTCTGCTTTGATCGTCGCAACGGCCGAGCCAACAACGCGGGCGATAATCATGGTATCAGTCCCCCTAACACTTTGTTGTGTGTTCCACCAAGCCACGTACCCTGCCAGCAGGTTAGCCAATAGCGCCCTTGAGTCGTCGCGTTACTCACACGGCTTCTCAGCGCCTCTTGTCCTCGGCCTTGCCACGAACACTTTCGAATCGACAGCTGAGGTATCATTGACAGTCTGTTTCAAACTCAGCTACCGTTTGGTCGGCTGCAGTTTAGGACATAACCTTGCGCGTGTCAAATCGGCAAGAAACCACCGCTGCCACACAGACTCTACTACCCCGATTTCTCTGCAATCGCTAGCAACAATACCATCGGGTTGCGAAGAAAACGGGCGACCTGCCAACCGATCCGTCCAATGGCCAACGCCCAGCGAGCCTATCCAGTCCCTTCCAGCAGGGCCTGCACGGTTTCCTCCGTCCGGGGGGCCTCCCGCACAGTCCTGTCGCCGACGACGTACAAACGATCCGGCAGGACACGTATGGTTTCCAGATTGTGCGTGGACAACACGACCGACTTGCCCTTGGAAGCAGCCCAGGAGATCAGGCCGTGAAGTTCACGCAGGCTTGGAAGGTCGAGATGGAGTTCCGGCTCATCCATCAGGAGAATGTCCGTCCACTGAGCCACAAGAGCCAGAAGCATGATTTTGCGCTGTTGCCCCGACGACATCTCATCGAGGAATCGCGCACCAAAGCCGATGACTTCCGAAAACACGTCAGGATGATCCGATGCCTCGAGCTGCCCCAGAGACTTGAGCCGTCCAAGGGAACTGAGTTCAATGACCTCATCCACCGTGATGTGCGCCTGTGGTATGGCAGGCGACAGGAATCCGACGCTGGCCGCAAGGGTCTGGGGACTCATGGACTGCAGGGGGTGACCCTTTATCATGACCTGGCCGTCAAGGGGAGGGAGGAACCCACGCATTGTCCGCAGGAGCGTCGACTTCCCTGTTCCGTTACGCCCGACCAGTGCAACAGCTTCTCCAGGACAGACGCTGATCGTCACCTTCCTGAGAATCGGTTCCCCATGACCGTACCCAACCGCGACGTCCTTGAGTTCGAGCACCGCGGGATTCACACCGCTCTCCTCGACTTGATCGACAGCCAGAGAAGATAGGGGGCTCCAAACAGAGAAAGCACCGTGTTCAGCGGTATCTCTGACGCGCTGACTGAACGCGCGATGAGGTCCCCGACAACCACGACCGTCGCGCCCATCAGCATGGTCAGGACAATAAACGTGCGGTCGGTGCGACGAGTCAGCAGGCGCGCCAGGTGGGGACTGAACAGACCAGCGAATCCTACGACTCCCGACGCAGCAACATCCGTGGCAGCAAGGATGACACTGATGAGCAGCATGGAGATCCTCGTTATCCTCACGTTGACGCCCACGTTCTGCGCAAAGTCATCACCTACCAGATACGATCGAAGGGGACGCATCAGGCTCATGACAGCCGGCACAGCAATAGCCAGTCCTGCGGCCACGACCACGATGCCCGTTCCCGACGCCCTGTTGAGACCCATCCACGACCAGAAGATCGTGTTGGAAAGGATGTCAGGACGTGTCGAGACCAGGATGGAGTACAGGGCATTCAGCATATACGAGAGAGCGAGGCCCGACAGAAGGAAGGCCAGGAGGTCATGCCCGATGCGCCTGCTGATGATGAGCAGCACCGCCAGAACCAGGAGCGCTCCCACCAGGGGCGCGGCGATCATGACGGGAACGGACGCAACTGTCCCGGCAAGGCCAAGGAGCGCCACGAGCGTGACTGCCAACTGCGCACCTCCCGATACGCCCAGGAGATAGCTGTCGGCCAGAGGATTCCGGAAAGCTGTCTGCATGAGGAACCCGGACAATCCGAGCGAAGCGCCGACCAGAACACCGAGACCTATGCGCAAGAGTCTCAGCATGACAATCTGGGCTTCCGGCGTTCCCATGGGGGCGCCCCCTGTCATGAGACGCAACCCATGGAGTACCTCAGATGGCGTCAGGCCGGCGCTGCCAAAGAAGACACTGATGCCTGTGACGACAAGCAGGACCGTGGCTGTGCCGATAAGCACAGCCGCATCGTGTCGTCGGACTTGCGCGTCAGGGACGGGAAGCACGCTGGACATAGTCCGCGATCATCTCGAGACCAGCGATGATACGGGGTGATGGGCGAAAGATGTAATCGCCTACTATATCATAGACATGCCCCTGTTTCACCGCGTTGACCGTCGAGAACGCGGCGCGCCCTGACACTTCGCCGGCTCCCATACCGGACACGACGATGATGATGTCAGGATTGTGGCTGATGACGAATTCTTCAGACAGTGTTGGCCAGGAGTTGTCCGTCTCATCACCGATGTTGGTCCCTCCTGCAACGGAAACAAGGTCCGAGACGA
>JBAQYC010000026.1:0-11759 GCA_049299835.1 Candidatus Cryosericum sp.
TCAAGACTTTCGTGTGCCTCCGGAGAAGGCCTATGAGAACTATATCAAGAATGTCCAACTCTATGACCCGGGGCTGATTGTGGCAGACCCGATGCCACTTCTGCGCAGTATCAACGCCGTGAGTTCCTCACAGACCGACAAGCGCGTGGATTTTGCCAAGAACGCAGCTGGCTTTCTCGTGTCTCGTGGAATTCGGGCATACGACATTGCGCAGCTTTGCAACAATGACGCACGGCTCATTCGGGACACACTAGTGGCCCAGCAGAATATGGGGTACGGTCTGAAGAAAGCGAACATGTTTGTGAGAGACATGACTGAGTTTGGCGTGTGGCCAAACCTGTCAAGCCTCGATCAAATCGATGTTGCCAGCGACATCAACACGATGAAGCTGGCTCTCAGAACGGGAGTACTTCATACGGCAATGCCGCTACTGTCAAGCTTCTTGGACGTCTTCTGTTGGCAATACGAGAGCATTGACCACAGCAGTTCCCTGGCCTGGCGGAAAGTCTGGGAGCTGTGGAAGTCCGACCATCCATCGACAGCTCCACAATCTCCAAGCAGTCTTGACTTCCTGCTCTACAGCATTGGCCGCCAGTACTGCAAGCGTATCGTGACCGAATTCCGTTGCCCACAAGGGCACACTCACTTCGCTTTTGGGGCGAGAGAGAGGTACTGCCCTGAGTGCAGGCGATCAGGAGCCAGAAACACACAAGTCGTGGCGCGGCAACTCCTTCCATGTCAGGTCGATCCAACACTCCTGCCTCGCGAAGCCGGGCACCTTCTTCTCCCCGACAACAAGCTGCTAAGGAAATTTGACGGCTGCTGCATATTCTCTCAGGTTTGCCGGCCGAACAGCAGCGGTTTCGTCGAGTTTGATCCGCCCAAGTCAATCAGCGTACGCGGCAGGACAGGATGGACGAGTTCCCTCTCCGACCGCACGCGTGGTGGAGGCGGCATGATGGGGTAGGAGGTCCTGCCCGGTCACAGATGCCTGGGCAGCTACCCGATACCTGAGAACAGGCTTTCTGTTTCCAGTTCCCCTGACGCAGTCGGGCCTTCCTCGCCGAGGAGCCAGTCGTGCTCCGACAGGAAGGCCATCAGGTCACCCTTACGACGTTCATACATATCAGGACGGAGGACGGGGTGCAGCTTCTGCACAGTGACGGGCGGGTCGAGGTAGTAGATGAAATTGGCACCGGACCTGCCGTGCTCAAGCAGTTGCTCGGGGATCTCGGCGTCGAGATGTGAGACCCGCATCAGCGCAAGATAACCGTCGTGCAGGTCCTCGAAGTAAGACAACGGAGCCGAGGGATTCCACAGTGAGAACCAGCCTTCAGCACACAGTCCCGCGAACACCGCGTAGTTGACCGGAATATGCAGGTAGTTGTCCACTTCGGCGACATAAGACAAGGGATATTCGGCCTCATTGGCCTTTTCCTGGGCGACAGTGCCGAGTTGCGACAACTGGAAGCGGGGCCGGCCCTTGCGCGGGTCGAGGACAAATGGGCCGCGATGTCCGATAGGTCGTTTCTTGCAGACGAACAACTGCGGTTCGAGGTGTATGCCCATGCTCACGCCGCTCAGAGCGAACACGTTGACCCGTTCATCGCGCCACGCCATTTCGACCTGCATGCGCCGCACCTCCATCTTCAACAGACCTGTACTGATCATGCTAGGCCTGCCAGCAAAAACGTCAACACATGTCTACGGAACTTTGGCACGCCCGGCAACGTCAAGGCTATTGGAATGTCATCGCTTTTCCAATGTTGAAGCGGCGGCGGATGTGGTACAATGAACTATCCAATTGACAAGAGTCTGGGGGTTTTGCTGCATGAAAATAGCAATCAAGGTGCTGGTCGTTCTGCTGGCCGTGCTGATCGTCGCGGCAGGCATCGCATGGTACATGCTCGGACACGGGGGCCAGCAGCCGGGGACGACGGTTCCGGCAACCGACGTCGCACCAGCGCGGCAGCTCCTGAGCGACCTGAAGGCGGACAGCAGTCTCAAGTTCTCGATGGCTGTACCGCACAGCTTCGACTGGTACGTAGCATCGAGCGAAGGCAATCCAACGAGGCTGACCCTTTCGGGCGTCGTCATGATCGCCAAGTCGGCGACTTCGGACGAAGCTGTGAATATCGACGCATGGCTGCGACGGCAGGGCTTCACGGGCGACTCTGAGAACAACAGCTTCGGAGACACGACGGTCAGTGAGGGGTATATCAAAGATTCGCTCGTGGTTCTGGTCGTGACGCCGGTCACGTCCGACGGTACAACGACTGAGGCGACCCAGCTCGTCATCTACGCCGGCGTTCTGCCCGGCACGCCGGCCGGCAACTAACCTCAGCACACAGGAACTACACAGGACGGGAGCATCACTGCTCCCGTCCTTTTTTTGCGTATGTTGCCTGCCCGCTATTCCGGCATCACCACGACGATAGGCGTCATGGAATCGTCATTGCCCGCCGGGTTGTCCTCCAGCGACCGCCTGAGCCATTCTTCGTCGACGCCCTCGGTCGATGCGACGATCTCCGCGCCGAAGACATCGTTGACGTCGACCACACTGATGCGAGCCCCCTTGCGTGCCAGGCGAGCGATGCTGGTGTCCACGTCGAGCGGGCCGGGACCAAGGCATGCGTCGTATGGCATGACCTTGTCGCTGTCCACGGCCTTGGCTACGGGACCCACGACCGCATAGAACCATCCCTTGCGGTGCAGCAGCTTTCCCAGGGCCGTGGCGCCCGCTCCGAGAAGCACACGAAACGTCCCGGCGAGTTCAATGTATGCCTGCACCTTCCACGCTGCCTCTTTCGGGTAGCTGTACCAGTGAACAAAGGCGCCGCCGCCGTGTCCACTATACGGGCCCAGGAAACGCGCCAGGCGTGATGGCTTGAACGTGCCGATCCACATCAGTGTCCCCTCGCACATGGTCATCACGCTGCTGGCAATCGTAACGACACCCGTCGGGTGCTCTTCGTGGACCCTGTCGACGATCGACGACATGTTGCTCGCCTCAGTGAGAAGACCGGTATACACGTTGTGTCGAATGGCCGCCGTTCCAGAGGTCCTGACCTTGTAGGGAGGAAGCCGGCCGAATCCGAGCCTCTCCCAGCACGTCGTCAGTTCCGGATCGCCTCGGTAGATGTAGAAGCCACGATCGAGCATCTCCCTTGCTTTGTCCAGATCACCCCGCCCCGCAAGGATGTCCGCGTAAGCACCGATGTCCTGCTGGCGAAAGTTATCAGTGTCCAGCTCCGCAAACCGCTCGAGCAACGCCGGGTCACCGGTGATGCGACACAGCCGCTTGAGCAGGAGACGTGCGGGATTGTCCAGTTCACGGGCGCTCTTCCAGTCCACCCTCGCATATGCCTGGCGCCACCAGCCCGCCCCCTCGTCCTCGTGGTGAAGAAAGAAGTACAACAGGTCGCCCAGGATAACCTCTTCCCAGATACCCATCGGGGGACTATAGAGCTGAACAGCCTTCTCGGGATCGCGACGAAGGTAAAGCGTTGCCAGAAGACGTTTGGTGCGCTTCCATTCAGGGTGCATAGCGCGGACACATGTCAGGAGATGCAGCGCATCCTCTTCTCTGCCGGCCTGCATAAGACCGACAGCCCCCCACCATGCGGCATAGTCTGAGCGCGGAGCAGAAGCGAACAATCGCATAGCAAAGCGCTTGGCGCCAAACCAGTCGCACAGCGAGGCGATGGCGTAGATCATGGTTTCTCCCGTGAGTTGTGGATTATGGTGTTTTCTTTTCCGTGATGGTGACTCCGATCATGTCTGGTCCTGAATACGTCCCGACGACCGGACCGAGCTGGACCAGCATGCTCGGGATCTTGTATCTGGAAGTGAACTCGCGCTGAAATCCTTCAACCTCGTCCCGATTGGCGCCGTAGTGGAACCCGATGTACTCCGTTCCCTTCTGCACGTGCTTGTCGATGACTGCCCACAGATGTTCAAACGCAACTTTCTTGGTGCGGGGGCGATCCACGACGTCAGTGACTCCTTCGATGTAGGTGAGCACGGGCTTGATTTTCAGGATGCTGGCGGCAATAGCAGCAGCCTTTCCGATGCGTCCACCTCTCTCGAGGTACTTGAGGGAGTCAAGCACGAAGTAGGTATGGGTCCGCAGACAGAGGGCCTCCACCTCAGCAACGATCTGCCATAGCGGCGCTCCTGCCTCAGCCAGCTCCACTGCCCGCATGACAGGAAAACCGACGCCAAGTGCCGCGTTCCAGCTATCCACAAACCGGACGTGAACCGTGTCCAGCTGATTGCGACCGGTGAGTGCCGAGTTGAGCGTGCCCGACATGCGCGAACTGATGTGAATCGAGACGATGTCTCCTTCGGGATCCTTGTCCAGAATGGCGCGATATGCAGACGCAAATTCGTCGGGCGACGGCTGTGTGCTGCCCGCTTTGGCACCTGCCACCAGGCGACGATAAAACTCATCGTTCGTAATGTCGATACCGTCGCGGAAGTACTCGCCGTCGAGTGAGACCTTGAGTGGAACGATGGTGACACCATGCTCCTCAGCGTACTCTTTTGACACGCACGCCGTGCTGTCTGTTACGATGTGGATGGCCATTGTTGGCTCCTTCTCCGCTTTCATATCCCTCTCGCCGGCGGAGACAGCGGGACTGCTCAAGCAACCATAAGGGGAGATGTCTCCCCGTTCCAGTCTCGAATTACACTGCCTTGTCGACGATGACGACTGCCATTGTATCGGGCCCCGTGTGGCATCCGACGACCGGTCCCACCTGACTGAGAATGGCTGGGATGCCTGTCCGTTTTGTGAACTCAGTTTGCATGGCTTCGACCTCTGCCCCGTTGCCGCTGTAGTAGAATCCAATGTGCTCGATCCCTTCTACGACTGCCCGGTCGATGAGCGCCCACATGCGGTCACGGGCGGTCCGCATGGTTCGCGGCCGCTCAAACACGTCGACGATACCGTCCTTGACCGTGAGAATAGGTTTGATCTGCAGGATGCTGGCCGCAACGCCTGCCGCCTTGCCGATGCGCCCACCCTCGATCAGGTATTTCATAGTACCAACCAGGAAGTATGTATGTACACGCGACTGCATCTTATCCAGCATATCTGTCACGCCGTGAATGTCTGTGCCGCTTTGTATCAGCTTGACTGCCTGCACGACCATGAGTCCGAACCCTGGACCGATTGTCCGTACATCATAGAGATGGACACGTCGGGGATCTGTTTGTTCAGCAGCAATGTAGGCACTGTTCAGCGTTCCACTCATAGCGGCAGACAGGTGAATGCTCAGCACCTCGTCGTCCGGGTTTGCCAGCAGCTTTTTGTAGACCTCGATGAACTCTTCCGGGGATGGCTGTGTCGTCCCACACTTCGCGCCGGCTTTCTGTTTTGTGTAGAACGCATCCGGGGAAATCTCCACGAACTCACGAAAGAAAACACCATTAACTGAGACCCTGAGCGGCACGACGGGGAGGTCATATTGTTGGGCAAAACCGTGCTGCAAGGAACTCGTGGAGTCTGTTACAATGTGAATAGCCATAAGGGCTTTCCTCTCCTCCTAGTCGAGGATCTCGGACGCCTTGACGATGAGCACATCCTCAACAGGACGTGAACGTTCACCCCACTGCGCCTGGGCGACAGGTGTCGCCGCGATCGCCGTCAGAACATCCATGCCTTCTGTGACATGTCCGAACGCGGTGTAGTTGCCGTCCAGCTGGTCAGACGTGCTGGTCATGATAAAGAACTGCATGTCGGACTGGTCGACACGCGCCCGCTGAGCCGCCATACTGATGACGCCGGGGACGTGTTTGACGTCGGAGCCCTCGAACTTGACACTGCCGCCGCCCATGCCGCTGCCCTGTGGGTCGCCGCCCTGAACCATGAAGTCCTTGATGATACGATGGAACTTCAGGCCGTTGTACTTTCCGGCATTAACGGCCGCCATAAACCGCTCGACAGTCCCGGGAGCCCGGGTGGCGTAAAGTTCGAGCGTCATCGTGCCCTTGGACGTTTCCATTCTGACAAACCTGTTCTTTTCTTCCATGTGACACTCCTAGTTGGCGACTTCAGTCGCTCGAATGATCGTAATCTTCGTCAGAGGGACTGACATCTCGTCGAGCATGCTGGGATTTGGCCCCGCAGGAACGCCGGCGATCTCGTCCACGACGTCCATCCCCTCGACAACATGCCCAAACGCTGCAAACGTGCCGTCCAGGCCGGTGTAGTCGCCGTGCATAATAAAGAACTGCATATCCGACTGTGTGACTCCTTGCTGTGACGACGCCATAGAGATGACACCCCGGACGTGACTGATGTCCGTTTTCTCGAAGGGGATGTCGTTGCCTCCAGTTCCATCGCCGTTTGGATCCCCGCCCTGGATCATGAATCCCTTGACAACGCGGTGAAACGTCAGCCCATCGTATTTGCCGCCCACGACGTTCTCGAGAAACTGAGTTACAGTGCTGGGAGCCTTGTCCCCGTCGAGTTCAAGCCGGATCGTACCCATGCTGGTTTCCAGTGTCACGTGCTTGATGCCTACGAGTTGTGGGGCTTGGGCATTCTTGTAGAATAGCAGGACCATCAACAGCGACAGGACGACTGTCGCGACCAGCACGATGACTACCGTCCGTGTGCTCGGCGGAATAGGCTTGTGGCCAGGGTACTTCTTCTGCAACTCCTGCGTCTTGCTCAGTTTCGATACTAGTTTCTTCTTGTCAGCACTCATGAATAATCTCACTCCTGACAGTCTTCAAGTCGGCAATTACGTAATTCAGTGATGCCGATTGTGTGCCTTCGTGCACAACGCCATGATGCGACCCATCAAGAACCCATCCTGCTGATGCCATCCTCGACATCGCACAGAAACAGAAACCGGCCGGCTCGTCCGGCGAGCGGTTGTCGACGTGCATGTTGATGAGTCGCCTCAAACAAAGGGGCCCACCGAAGCAGGCCCCGCATTGTCTCTCTGACTCTAGAAATTCTCGTCCTTGACCTGGTAAAAGCTTGATGGATGCTGGCAGGCAGGGCACCTGGCCGGCGGCTCAGTCCCCTCATGAACATATCCACATTCGCGGCAGACCCAGATGATCTTGTGGTCCTTCTTGAAGACTGACTGTGCTTTGACTTCCTTGAGGAGCTTGCTGTACCGTTCCTCGTGGTGGGCTTCAGCAACCGCTATTGAACGCAAACGCGCTGCAATGGCCTTGTAGCCCTCCTGGTCGGCAACTTCGGCGAAGCCGGGGTACATCGTGGTCGTCTCGTAGTGTTCACCGTCGATGGCTGCCTGCAGGTTCTCGGCCGTCGTCCCCAGCACGAGCGGGACTCCGGCGTTGGCCAGCTTGAGCTCGCCACCGTTCTCTGCCTTGATGTCCTGCAGGAGTTCAAACAGAACCCTTGCATGAACACGTTCCTGGTCCGCGGTCTCGGCAAAGATCCCCGCTATCTGCTCGAACCCTTCAGTCCGGGCCACCTTGTTGTACATGGTGTACCGGTTGCGGGCCATCGACTCACCGACGAAAGCTGCACCCAAATTGAGAAATGTCTGCTTCAAGGCTCACCTCCATGTGCGATTTGTACTACTGCACTCCATTGTATCCAATGACCGCGGGTGGCACAGAGGAACATATTCACAGTGCCGGTCGGGTTTGACAACTCAGCGAAGTCCGGTGATGACACCGTCAGTCGTCACGTCAATATTGACCATCGCCGGGACTTTGGAGAGCGCCGGCATGGTCTGCATCGTTCCGCCCAATGGATACAGGAAACGCGCGCCAGTCGCGGCACGAATGTCTCGAATCGGGAACAGGTATCCGGAAGGCGCACCCTTGACATCGGGATCATGACTGATGGACAGATGCGTTTTGGCCATGCAGATGGGCCACTTGTCGTAGCCCGCCGCGGTGAACTCCCTGATGCGCTCGACCGCCAGAGGCGTCAGATCGATGTCGCTGGCACGGTAAATCGTTCGGACCAGCTTGCGCATCTTCTCCTCAATGGTATCGGTCAACTCGTAAGGGTAGTGGATAGCGCCCACCCGTGATGTCGATGCAACTTCCTGCACAGCGTGCGCCAGTTCCAGGCCACCCTCGCTCCCATGAACGAAGAACGTGTGCGGAACGGCGGCCAGCGCACCAGACTGAAGAGCTTTGGCCTGAACCATCGCTATTTCTTCGGCGGTGTCGTCCGGGAATCGGTTGACTGCCACGACGACCGGCAAGCCATACGAGCGGACGTTTTCGATATGCACCCGGAGGTTCTCGCACCCCAGCTCGAGCGCCGGCATATTGACCGCAGAAACGAGAGCAGGATCAAGCTTCTTGCCCGGTTTGATGGTGAATGCGCCACCGTGCATCTTCAGCGCACGGATGGTGGCAACGATGACCACGCAGTCCGGCCCCTTCATGCCGGCCTGTCGGAGCTTGATGTCCATGAGCTTCTCGAAGCCCATGTCAGCGCCAAATCCGCTCTCTGTAACAACGTAGTCACCAAGCTTCAGCGCAATGCGGTCGGACAGCACCGAGTTGTTGCCAAAAGCTATGTTGGCGAACGGTCCGATGTGAACAAAGGATGGTGTGCCTTCTTCCGTCTGGACAAGGTTGGGATAAATGGCGTCCTTGAGAACAGCGGCCAGGCCCCCGGTCGCACGCAGGTCCGCGACGGTTACGACCGCCCCGCTGCGGTTGTGGGCAACAACAATCTCCGACAGGCGCTGGTGAAGATCCTCGAACCCTTCTGTCAAGCCCATGATGGCCATGATTGGCGAAGCAGCGGCAATGTCGAAGCCAGTCTCGTATGTGGTGTCCGTCTTGACACCGTCCTTCTTCTCCGTCAGCTGGATCGCAAGTTTCCGCATCGATCGGTCTTCCACGTCCATGGTCCTGCGCCAGGTTATGGTCTGTGGGTCGATGTCCAGTTCATTTCCCTGAGAAATGTGATTGTCGACCACCGCGGCCAGCAGATTGGTCGCCGTCTCTACTGCATGAATGTCGCCCGTGAAGTGCAGGTTGATCTGCTCCATCGGAAAAAGAGAAGACTTGCCGCCTCCTGTGCCGCCGCCCTTGATACCGAAGACCGGACCCATCGACGGTTCGCGCAACGTATTGACGGTCTTGAATCCCAGTTTGTTAAGGGCCATGCCCAGTCCGATGGTCGTGACCGTCTTGCCTTCGCCAAATGGTGTCGGCGTGATAGCCGTCACATCAATATACTTGCCATCAGGTTTGTCCTGCAAACGCTGAAGGATGTGGTAGTCGATCTTGCCCATGTATCTGCCAAAGAAATCGATTTCCTCGTCACGGATACCCAGTGACAGTGCTAGCTCGCCGACACCCTTTTTGCCAATTGCTTTTTCAAACATAAGTCACCTCCCGGTTTCTATCATTGTACTGTCATTCCGGTTCTTGCACGACCACAAGGGTTCAGATAAGGCCGAAATAGTTAGCTGCGAGTGTGAAAACTGCCATGGCGACACAGTAGAGTGCGAACCAGTGCATCTTGCCCTTCCTCGCAACCCTGAGCAACAGTCCGATCGCTACGAGACTGGTCAGTACGCTGACCAGGACACCGATGCCGACTTCAGTGAGGGCACTTGACGACATTCCCTCTTGCAGAAAGTCTTTCAGTTTGAAGATCGCGGCGCCTGCAATGGTCGGGATAGCCATCAGGAAGCTGAAATGGGCGGCATCTTCCTGCTTGAGGCCACGGTAGACACCGACGGACATCGTCGTACCACTGCGCGAAAGGCCCGGCAGCAGCGCAAACACCTGGCCGATACCGATCGCCAGCGCATCCTTCCAGCCGACTTCACGAATAGTCCTTGTCGTCGACGAGAAACGCTGGAGAAACAACAGGACGGCAGTAACCAGGAACATGGCTGCCACGACGTACAGACTGGAGAAGGTCTTCTCGATGGTTGCGCTTAACAGGACACCGATGACTCCTGATGGGAGGATAGCCGCGACGATGAGCCAGAACATGTTGCGCTTACGCGTCTCATCATGAGACAAGTTGCCACGAAAGGTCGCGAGGAACCCCTGGAACAGGCCCGCGATGTCACCCCAGAAGAAGATGACCAGCGCGATGAGGCTGCCGAAGTGCAACGCTACGTCAAAGGCCAGTGTCGAATCAGCCTTCAGGATCCCCGACCAGACGACCAGGTGCCCTGAGCTGCTGACAGGCAGAAACTCCGTCAGCCCCTGTATGATTCCCAGTACAATGCTTTTCCAGAGTACCATCAGTGGTACCTCCACCTATGACTTCAGACACATGCAACATGGTAGACAAACGACCCTAAAAAGCAAAGGTGCAGCACCGAGCGAACCGATGATTCCTTGTCCGGGTCGGTCTGTGTGGTCTGGTTTCAGATAAGAGAGAAGAGCTTGTATCCCGCGGCCGTGAGGACAGCCAGCGAGCCGTTGGGCAAATCCTCCCAGGAGCCTGTACCGAGGGGTTCGCTGGCGACGAGTTCCCTGCCACACTGGTGCTGCAGATACATGCTGTGTCGCTCCGGATCGGTGCTGTAATGAAAAGCATACACGCCTCGTCCGTCGCTCAGGAGAAAGTTGAGACCAGTAAACTCTCCGATGGATGCCACCTCGTGAACAGCATCTCTCAGACCATCGAGGGGATCAGCCGTCGACTCGAGATGCTGCAACAGCAACGCAAAGTAGGCCTCACTGTCGTTCTCCCCCTCAAGTGCGTTCCTGAACCTGGGCAGAAGGTGTTCAATCAGGCGGTCACGTGAACAGTGCCCGTTGTGGCAAAATGCCCAGCGCCCAGCGACGAACGGGTGCGTGTTGGTCAAACAGCGAGATGTGCCACTGCTCCGCCGAATGTGAGCAAGCACGATACAGGTACCGACTTGGCGAGCTGTCTGCTCAAAGAGCGGGGATTCATATGCCGGTCCCGGTTCCTTGACAACCCGGGGATAGTCGTGTTCACCGTCGTACCATCCAACGCCCCAACCGTCAGGATTGCTCTCACCGGATTTGTCGGCAACCGCGAGTGAACGCAGCGAAGGCTCGATGTCCGTCATCCAGGGAGCGATGCACTGTGGTGTTGTAGCGACCATTCCAAACATCCTGCACATCAGTGTTCCTCCACAGACAGGCCATCGATGCCAGTCCTGCTTTCAGAATACGTTGGCAACGTCATCGTGCAATTGTGAATCTCTGTTGTACCAGGTACAAGGACATTCACAATTGATGACGGCGGCGCAGATCGCTGACGAATTCTGTCTCGTCATCAGGAGAGATACCGTATTTGTGATGATCGGAAGTCTCGATGAGGACAACGTCCTTGAGCGGGTGCGTGGAGAACATTGTCACAATCCCCTCATCGCTGTATAGGACGTCATACAGTGCCAGGCCCGGAAGTCGGTAGCTGGAAACGAGGTTGAACGCGAGATTGACGACCTCGACGCGGACGATGTTCTTGAACGGTATACGGCGCAGACTGCGTCCGGCACGGATCTCCACTGCGTCTGTCGTCAGGATGTAGCGCATCGTCTGGACAACTCTCACGGTATTAAGAGACACCGCGATGCCCGCAGCCGCCATGGAACCCATCAGGAGGACTGTCCACCACAACTCGCCCCAGGCATCATGAGCCGCGGCGACGATGGACACGAACGGTATCGTGAACACGACGGCAAGGAGCCAGGTAGAAACATGAGTCCACTCTGTTGCGCGAGGACGAAATACTCGGCCCTCATCAGTCAGTTCAACCATGCCTGCCTCCTGCCCGGTCACGAAACCGGGACACCCCATGC
>JBAQYC010000027.1:0-3513 GCA_049299835.1 Candidatus Cryosericum sp.
TGGACCGATGTGGCATGGGGAGACCTCGACGTCCTCATCGTCGACCTGCCACCAGGAACGGCCGACGTCCCACTTACCGCCTTCCAGTCCCTGCCTGTCGACGGCATCCTCATGGTCACGACTCCGCAGGAGCTCGCCAGCATGATCGTCGAGAAGGCTGCAGGACTGGCGAAACAGATGCACAAGCCGGTCCTCGGCATCGTCGAGAACATGGCGATAGTGACATGTCCTCACTGTGGTGAGGCATTTGAGCTGTTTGGGCCCAGTCACGCGCAGGAGCTGGCCGACCACATCGGCGCCCCCGTGCTTGCACGCCTGCCCATTGACTCTCAGGTCACACGTTTGTCAGACACTGGTCACGTGGAAGACGTACAGATGCCGTCGTTCGCTCCAGTCACAGAGGCTCTGGCGGAGTATATTACCACGTCGTCCACGGTCGTTGCCACTCCGAATCCTGCACCTGCTCCAGCCACCGCCCCATCATGTCCTGCTGACGCAGGTGACTGCTGACGGAAGTCATTCAGCTCATATGAACTGGCACAAGCCCTGATGCACGATCTATGCACCAGGGCTTGTGCATGCAGAGTATCAGAGACGATGACGCATGAT
This sequence comes from Candidatus Cryosericum sp., assembly GCA_049299835.1. Lineage (GTDB taxonomy): Bacteria > Caldisericota > Caldisericia > Cryosericales > Cryosericaceae > Cryosericum. The sequence continues at coordinate 610 of JBAQYC010000027.1, forward strand.
GCATAACGCACTATGCGTCATGGAAGAGAAGCAGGATGTATCTGTTATCTCAGTTCGATTGCCGGCGAGCGGGATACCCATGCAGCCAACATGGGGTCCACGACGAAGAAACGTCCTGTGGTGGGGTTGCGTTCTACGAGATCGAGGTCGAGGAGGGGCTTAATGGCTCGCTGCACGGTGCTGGCCACGAGGCTGTGCCGGCGCAGGTAATCGGCCGATGTCAGCTGGGTGGTGGATTCTTCAGCCAGCGCCTGCAGGAGTGTGCGCTGACCCAGCGGCAGGCTGATCCAGGTCGAGCCGAACTCGACGCCTGCCACCGCGAGCATGCCGGCATATGCCTCCTGGACCTTCTCCTTCGTACACCTCAGGCTCGACATGTCCCATGCCGCTGCTGCGAGCCGCTGCACGTATGCGGGATATCCATCAACTCGGTCGTAGATAAGTCCGGCTGTTTCTGGTGAGCACTTCTTGCCGGTATGGTCGAAGCGCTCTGTGATGTATGGAACAAAGTCTTCACGTGGAACTCTCTCCAGAGGCGTAAGGTAGGCCGTCTGATACAGGGGTCTCGCGCGGGTAAACATCTCGGTCAATGCCTGCCGTCGGCTGCCGACAAAGAAGAAAGATATGTTGCGACGGTCCTGCAGATAGGAACGGAAGGTAGCCTCAATGGTCTGGGAGCCAGGCAGTCTTCCGATCTCCTGGAACTCGTCGAGAACAACACACGCACGGACCTTCTGTCGTTCGACGTACCGATACATGCTGTCGAGCACATCGGCGAGCAGCACGATCGGGTCAGCATCCTGAGTGAGACTGATGGATACGGTTGTTCCCGCGGGAGTGAAGTTGAAGGACGGGACAATATGCGAAAACAGGTTTTTGACACGCTTTGTCAGGGCGACTGGGTCGGCACCCCGGCCAAGGTCAGTCACCAGGGCCGCTGCAAGCTTCCGTGGCACATCACTATCGGATGCTATCGTGAGGAGGTCCACATAGACCGTGAGAAAGCCGGAGGCTCGCAACTGTTCCTGTACCTCGAGGACAAGCGACGACTTGCCATACTGTCTGGGGGACACCAGGATGACGTTGTGGCCGCTCTGAGCGTGACTGCCGAGGTCTTCCAGCTCACGTTTCCGATCGCACAAATCTGGGCCGCGCACCAGTCCGAGCACAAAAGGGTTTCCAACCATTGAATACCTCCATCGTTGGAGCGTTGCACCACCGAAGATATGCATAATGCATAACGCAACAAGCGTGACGCATATTGCGTTATGTCTGCATGGTAACCAAAATCGGTTGTTGGTCAAGGGGGGTCGGGAGTTTGCAGTGGCATGTCATGCCGAATGCTGCTAGACTTACTATCGTAAGCCTGTCTAGTGACGAGGAGGTTCGATGAGCGGCGAAATCGTTCGTATTGGGATGATCATGTGCAACAGGTACCATACATGCGCAGGAGGGAAGTGCTTCAGGGCCATGAGGAACCGCGAGGGGGCGTTCAGCGTCTACGCGGGGAAGGAAGTGGAACTCGTCGGGTGCACCACGTGCGGCGGCTGTCCCGGCGGCAATATCGAATACGCTCCCGCCGAGATGAAGAAGAATGGGGCGACGGTCATCCATCTTGCCACAGGCATGCTTGTCGGCTACCCGCCATGCGCGCGGATCGATTATTTCCGACGGTTCATCCAGGAGCAATATGGTATCCCCGTCGTCGTTGGGACCCACCCCATCCCCCAGAAGTACTTCAAGGTGCACGAGTCGCTTGGATCCTGGAAGTCTCCCATGTGGCAGGAACTCATCCAGCCCACGCTCGCTACCGAGGAGATCAGACTGGCATACGACTAGATTGCATTGTGAATGCCATTGTACCTGGTACAATGGCATTCACAATTGGTGAGCGCTAGGAGACCGGCAGGATGATGGAGAACGTACTCCCCTTGCCGACCTCGCTCGTGACGGCGACATGGCCATGCATAGCTTCGACCGCCTTACGGACGATGGCCAGGCCCAGGCCGTTGCCACCCGATTCTCGGCTGCGGCTGGCGTCGATGCGGTAGAAGCGGTCCCAGATATGCGACAGTGCTTCCCGCAGGATGCCGGGTCCCTGGTCGGTGACAGCAATCGTCACCCTCTCGCCGATGTGCTGTGTCGTGATGGTGATGACACCGGCGTGAGGCGAATAGCGGATAGCGTTCTCCAGCAGGTTGTCCAATGCGACGGTCAGCAGGTCTCGGTTGGCGATAATCATCAACTCCTCGGATGGCGTCTGCAGGGTGAGCTCCTTGGCGGCCAGCTGGTCGGCGAAGGTGATGGACAGGTCGTGCCAGACCTCGGCAAGCTTGCACGGTTCTATCGGCACCTCTTGCTGGCGGTCGAGGCGTGCCAGCAGGAGCAGTGATTCCGAGAGTCGCGTCGAGCGTTCCGCCTGTGATGCGATAGCGGTGAGATGTCTGCGGAAGTCCTCGGGCTGTTCATCCTGGTTGAGGGCGACCTGTGCGTTGAGAGCAATTGAACTCAACGGCGTGCGCAGTTCATGCCCGGCGTCTCCGGTGAACTGCTCCAGGCGGCGCATGGAGTCGGTGACCGGGCGAAGAGCAAGACTCGCTGCGATCAGGCCGGCCAGAACAATGAACAGGAAGGCAACGGGTCCGGCCAACGCAGCAGCCTTCCACAGCTCCTGCATGTCCTGCTCGACCGGACGCATCGTCGTCCCCAGCAGGAACGTGTACACGGTGCCATCCTTCAACCTGCCGCTGGCTCCGATGATGCGCATGATCAAGTTACGGCCGGGTGGAAGGGACCAGTCCGTATGATTCGGGACGATGCGGACAGTGGGCACATCTGTAGCCGTCACCACACTGAGCATGCTGTCTACTGGGTTGATGCTGATGCCGCCCGGCTGTCCGTCCT
>JBAQYC010000028.1:0-6086 GCA_049299835.1 Candidatus Cryosericum sp.
ATATGGTGACAGCATACGGATGTCCCCATCCGACTGCAGACCAACGTGAGCATTGATGTGTATTCCCTGCTCATGGACCCACGCGATGAATGCCAGATGCTCAACAAGGGGAAGACGCCCATCGGAATCACTGCCGCCAGACAGAAGGATGCTCCGGTACTCTCCCGACTCGAGCACGCGGCGGGCAGCATTGACAGAGACCATGTGCTGGAGGTAGTGCCCGTTGCAGTGGCTGCAGTGCAGTGAACATTCCGAGCCCGTGACGGATACTGAGAGCGTCCGCCTGGGCAGGCAGTTGAAAGCCATGCTTCTCAGGTCTTCCGGCCTATCTGTGGCATGTCGTTGGCGATGACAAGGGAAACGCTCAGCTTGTCAGTCAGTGCAATGGCCCGATATGCACTGTTGACAGCGGACAGGACGGTGTCCATCTCGCCATAGCAGCTCACCGCCATGTTGCCGACGACACACCGGACCCCGGCTGCCTCGAGCATGTTTTCAAACTGCCTGATGACAGCCCCTGTCCTCGAGCCATCGTATGGGAATAAAATTGCCTGGACCTCAACGTTCACGCAACAGCCTTCCTTTCCAGCCCCGGCAACGGCCAACTACAGATTGTCGAGATCGTCAAGAGAGTCGGACAGTGTCGCGATGACCTGTGGATCCCATCGTCCCTCTTCAGTCTCCTTGCGAAGGATCTGCAGAGCCAGGTCGCGCGTGAATGCCGGACGGTACGGCCGATCGCTCGTCAACGCCTCATAACTGTCGGCCACACCTACGATCCGGACGAACCGGGAGACCTGATCACCCTTCAGACAATCAGGATACCCCGAACCGTCCATCTTTTCATGATGGTGCCGGACAACTTCAGCCACCTCGCCGAATCCGTGCACGGGTTTGATGATCCTCTCTCCGTACTCACTGTGTCGCTGCATTTCAGCCCATTCCGAGGAATTGAGCTTGCCTGGCTTCGAGAGGACTTCTCTGCGTATGACCAGCTTGCCGACGTCGTGAAGTGAACCCGCCATCTCCAGGACCCACAATCCATGCCCCTGAACGCCCATCCTTTTGCCCAGAATGACGCTGATGCTTGCGACCTTCTGGTTGTGGCGCGGCTCCGTGGCCTCGGCCAGTTCGATGGCATTCGTGATGACCCCGACGACCTCGGACAATGCAAAGCGCTGTTTGGTCATCCCCCTCAGACGCGTCAGAGAGCGCATGCGCACACGCAGTTCTTCCCACGAAACCGGCTTGTTGAGAAACTCGTCAACACCGCTCTCGAACCCCTTGAACTTGTCCACGAGCCCCGACAGCACCGTCAGCATAATAACGGGGGTCGTGCCCAGCCGCTCCGTTGCGCGGATCTCCTTCACCACATCAAACCCATTGATATCGGGCAAAAGCCCGTCCAGCAGGATGACATCGAAATCACCGGTGGCAGCTTGCTCGATGCCTTCCTGCCCCGTCCGCACCCAGGTCACCTGATACCCCCAGCTGGTCAGCTGGTCCGACAGTGCCGCTCCGTCGATTGTACCGTCCTCGACAATCAGTACCGGCGCCTGATCGCCCTCTCCCTGGCGCTCCCGGGAGAAAAAAACCAGTTCCACTCTGCGAATCATGTCATCGTAAGTGATGGGTTTGACGACATAGTCGAAGGCTCCCATCTGCATCGCCTTCATGACGTCGTCGTCTTTACTGATGGCCGATACGACGATGATGGGGATGTTCTTGGTAGACAGCGCCGTACGAAGGGTCTCGAGCACGGTCAGGCCTGTAATGTCCGGGAGACGGAGGTCCAGCAGGATCAGTCCCGGCTGTTCCTTTACGGCCAGGTCGATGCCTTCCCAACCAGTACTCGCGGTGACGGCCGCATAACCCGCCCGTCGCAGCATATCTCCATACAGCTGCAGGCTTTCGACGTCATCATCGACTACCAGGACCTTTCGCTCCATAAGTCTACCCCCAGCTCTCTCTGCTCATCGCCCGCTTCCAACAACCGCGCGGAGACAACTTACATCCAGTATTCCCAATATTGCTCTAACAAGGTATTATCTATGCATCAGGACAAAAAGCAATTGCCGGAACAACGACTGAAAGCTCTGGAAACACAGGTACTCTGACCTCGGAGGAACCAATGCGCACCTTCATCGAAACAGATTCACAGGGCAGAACTCGACACAATAGAGATGTAATTGAGCAGGCGCCGATGATCTCCGATGCCCGTTCGACCCTGGTCGTTCATTCGGCCTCCGGCCGCTCAGGCAAGACCACGATCTGTCGTTCTCTCGTACGCGACCTGCCTTTTGACGTGTATATCAAACTGTCACGCCATAGTCTGCACCTCGCCGCACGCTCGCTGTCAGCTGGGACACTGCCCCTGGAAGGGGGCGACACGGGACGCCTCCTTCAGTCGGAGCGCTCTCCCTGGTTGCAGCCCCTGCGCGACATTATTCTCCTGGACGGGCCTCACAGAGAGACAGAAGAAGCAGTGGTCAGGACGCTTGGACGGTGGCCTGTGGAAACACGCGTTCTCATAGAAGGAAACTGCTCATCCGTCCCGGAGAGATCGCGTTACATGTACGTCCTGCGCTGTCCCCTTCCGCAGAGCGCCAAACCCAATATGGGCACCATGGCCGCTCGGGCAGATCTGATTGTTGTGAACCGGTTCCCGGGCTGTACTCCAGCTGAAGAAGCCGCCCTGCTTGCGCTGCTCAGAGACTGGAACCCGCGCGCGAATCAGGTCTCCGGGTCCGCAGAGGACACGACATTTTTCGAAACGGTCGAAGCGGCCGTCCTCGAACTTCTCCCGCTACTGCACTCTGCTTGAAAACGAATCTCTGCATGGCACACTGTATTGTTAGTGCCTGCATCCGACAGAATCAGGAACCAGGAGGTTCCCATGGAAGAGATCACACAGGAAGTCCGCAATGAACTGCTCAAGGCAGCGACCGATGGATTCATTGACTGCGGCAAAGCTATCGCCATCGCCCGCAAGCTGAATATCGATCCCCGGGTCGTAGGCAAGGCATGCGACCTCCTGCACATACGGGTCCGTTCCTGCTCTCTTGGCCTTTTCGACTAGTCGGTGCCCGTGCTCATCGTCCTCACCATTGCTGTGACAGCCGTGGCAGTCCTGCTGGCGCCGTTCTCAATCCTCGTCAACTTTCTGCCGCTTCAGCGACTCCTGCTTTCCATGGTCGGCACGACGGGAGGAGCCATACCACGCTTCGGCGTGGCTGAAGCCCTCCGCCGTGTAACGGATCTGCTCACATACCTTGCGCTCCGCAGGCCTCTGCCATACGATGGCTTCTACTCGCCTCTGGAACTCGCACACATGGGCGACGTGCAGGCAATCTTCCAGGCCGTCTATCTGACAGCTATCACCTCATGTCTGCTGGCAGTTGTCCTCACTGCCTTCCTTCGAAGAAGAGGACTTGACATCCGTCGTGTCGCACAGGCTGCCGGCATCACCGTGCTCGCCATCGTTGTCACCTTGGGAACCCTCTCGGCGGCAGCCGGCTTCGACGCGTTGTTCATCAAATTCCACGAGCTCGCTTTCGCGAACGACTTCTGGCTCCTCCCTGAAGATTCGGGACTCATCCGTCTGTTCCCAGAGAACTACTTTATGAGCTACTTTTTCATCGCGCTTGGCGCAAGTGTCATCACAGCCCTTTTCCTCACGATTCTGTCACGCCGGAGACTCACTCGCCGGCTTTAACCATCGCTCTTTGCTGGTATACTCCTTAGGTAAGCAATCAGGCACAGCCCGGCTGTGCATCACAAAGGAGACACATATGGAACAACGTGCTGAAATTGGGATCATCGGTGGTTCCGGGTTCTATTCTCTGCTCGAGAACGCGCAGGACATCAAGGTCGAAACACCGTACGGCGCTCCGTCGGACCTCATTTCGCTTGGCGAGATCACCGGCCGCAGGGTCGCGTTTCTTCCCCGTCACGGCAAGCATCATCAGCTTCCACCTCACATGATCAATTATCGGGCCAACACTTGGGCTCTCAAGTCCCTTGGCGTCCGGCACATCATCGCCCCTTCCGCCGTCGGCTCCCTTCAGCCGGACATTAAGGTGGGAGATCTCGTGGTCACCGATCAGTTCGTCGATCGGACGCGCCGTGGCAACACAACGTTCTACGACGGTCCTGTCGTCACCCATGTCTCTACGGCCGACCCGTACTGCCCTGTCCTGAACAGGATCGCAGTCGCGACCATCAGAAGCCTCGGATTACCGGTACACGATGGCGGTACCTGTGTTGTCATCGAAGGCCCCCGGTTCTCCACCAAGGCTGAGAGCAACTGGTTCACCCGCATGGGCTGGCATACCGTCAATATGACGCAGTATCCCGAAGTCTCCTTGGCACGCGAGCAGGCCATGTGCTACTGCAACATCTCGGTCATCACCGACTACGACGCCGGTCTGGTCGCAGAGGGAGCAGTCGACCCTGTCAGCAACGAAGCGGTTATCAAGGCGTTCACCGCCAACCTCAGGAACCTTGTGACCATCATCGAGAAGATGGTGCCACAGATCCCCGGCCCCAACGAAGATTGCACCTGCTTCCACGCCCTGGACGGCGCCAGCATCGGTTGATCCATGCTTCCTATCCGCGACGACACGCCAACCCGGACGTTTCCGCTGGTCACGTTCCTGCTGATCCTCGCCAACTGTCTCGTGTGGCTGTGGGAGGTTTCACTGGGTGGCGGAACTGCTCTGAATCACTTCTACTACCAGTTCGGCTTTGTTCCCGGCGTCCTGACGGGTGCATACGAGGCCCCGTCGTGGGCGATAGCCCCATATTTCATGACGGCCTTGACATCGATGTTCGTTCACGGCAGCTGGAGTCATATTCTCGGCAACATGCTGTTTCTCTGGATCTTCGGCAACAACATCGAGGATTATCTCGGCCATCGCAAGTACCTGTTGTTTTACCTTGTGGGTGGAGTGGTGGCCGCCATGGTCCACCTGCTTTCCGGTCCATCCTCCGAGATCCCCACTATCGGAGCGAGCGGAGCAATTGCCGCAGTCATGGGAGCCTACTTCTTCCTGTATCCCAGGGCCAAGGTTCAGACCCTGGTCTTCTTCATTTTCATAACATCCATACGTCTTCCTGCCTGGATCTTTCTCGGAATCTGGTTCGTGATGCAACTGTTCGAGGGCACGTTCGGCGCAGCACAGGGCGTCGCCGTCTGGGCACATGTGGGAGGATTTCTGTTTGGCGTCCTGATTGCGTGGATAGCCAGCCGGCGCGGGCGGTCACGTCTGGAGTACGGGATCTGAAGGGGACATACATGCACATCCTTATCACCAATGACGATGGGTTGTGGGCACAGGGCATCCAGGCTCTCGTTGCTGCCATCCCTGCAAACAACAAGGTCTCAGTCGTCGCGCCCGCCTCTCCCCAGAGTGCCAAGGGGCACTCGCTCACGATGCACAAACCCCTGCGTGTCACCAGCGTAGAGAGCTATGTTCGCCCCGGCGTCGACGCATGGTCCGTTTCCGGTACTCCTGTCGACTGCATGATGCTGGCCCTCGACGAACTGGTGAAGGAGAGGGTCGACGTCGTCTTCTCCGGCATCAACCACGGGGACAACCTGGGTGATGACCTTCCATACTCCGGCACGGTATCGGGCGCCTATGAGGCGTTTCTGTCCGGATACCCAAGCGTCGCTTTCTCTACAGCGTTTCCACGGACAGGGAGCTCCGGCTTTGATTTCAGTCCCATCACCTGGTTCCTCCAGAAAATGCTCCTTCTCATCCCGGACCTGATCGGGATCAACCGGCCCCTCACTAAGAGCTTCAGCCACGAGCTCAACGGGAGCCTCTTCCTCAACGTCAATGCCCCCAACCGTCCGGCTTCCGAGGTCAAGGGTGTCCGGGTCGTACCTCAGGGCCGCCGCCGGTACGCTCATCGTGTGACCGCCAGCGCAGACCAGTTTGGAGCCCCCATCTACTGGATTGGCGGAGACATCCCGCCGATACCCCAGGAGGGGACCGACGTCACCGCCGTGGCGGAGGGGTATATCAGTGTGACACCCCTGGGTATCGACCTGACGGATTATGTTCTCCTGGAGCGGCTGC
>JBAQYC010000029.1:0-3982 GCA_049299835.1 Candidatus Cryosericum sp.
AGCTGGGAGTGAGCCGGGCGAACCAGGAATCGTTACCATTTCGTTTCTTTCGGTGGGTAGGATGTGAGTTGCTGGTGGGGGAGGCACAGGTCATGAGTGCATAGACAGTAACAGCGAAGAACGTGAATCTCACCGCCGGGAATTCGGCGACAAGCAACGGTTGGTCCGGACCTGGAAATAGGAGGCACAATGAAACGAGTTAGTCGAACTGCAGTATGGTTTGTCATTATTGCATTGCTTATGGCGGTTGGCGTGGAAAGACCCTCTCGAGCGTCGGGGCTTGATGACAGTGCATCAGACTCGGTCCTTGCCACCTGGCGTATTGATCAAACCAGTGACATGTCAGATGAAGCCAGGATCCGCGCAACGGTGGATGCCTTCTTCCAACTTGATTATGCAAACCGTACCACCGCCACCGCCTTTGTCTCGCGGTTCTCCCTCATGGCGGTGGATACCGACGCGGCACGCACATTTGCCCGCTATACCGACGGGTTGCTGAAGTACAAGATTCTGTGCTGGGGTGCACTGGACGCGCTGCCCATCAGCTACGAGGAGTACAGACCGGAATACAAGGAGGTGACCGTGGATGCCGCTGGTTCAAGCGCTTCCGTTACAGTGCTCCCGATCTGCGCCTTCAGGTATCACTGTGCTCAGGCCCCAGAGGAATACTGGGGGTACCCTGGGGGTACCAGACGCATGTCCTGACACTGCACAAGGTGGACGGGATGTGGCGGATCGAGTCTGAGGAGACACTCGATTGGCCCGAACGTAAGGAATTCCCGCTCGACACCGCTTTTGAGAAGCTCACGCGTGAGCTTCCAACTGCGCTGGCCAAGGCGAAGCTGTATGAAGACGAGCTCGATCGGCGGAAGCAACAGGACCTCGAGACGATGCGGAAGAACAACGACCCGCGCCTGCACTTCATGAGTCAACGCGACGGTGGAGACATGCTTTCCGAGCCTGTCGCCGGGAACGGAGAGCAACTACAATCGGGCGGGTATGTTGCCTATGACCGCGCTCGTGCCGCACTGTATACGCGGTGGGCAACGGGAACCTCCCCGAGGACCGGTCTGGTTGGGTGGGGGAACAACCCATTGTTTCCGTATTACTCACAAGGTGATTGCATCAATTTCGGGAGTCAGGTGGTGTGGTTTGGATTTGGGGGCATCAATGACAGTGCTCATATCAATTCTCATGCCACCCCGATGGAGACAACCGGCGGAACACTATGGTATCAGGGGTTGTCCACATGGACTACGTTGGTGAGTCAAGACCCGTATAGCTTCCTGCCCATGATTAATAACAACAACTACTACGATCTGGCCAGTGTGCAGGGGTGGTGGTATGGGTCTCTTGGCGGAATTGCGCCGGGCGACATTGTCGTGAGGACTCAATCATTCTGGCATGCAATGCCTGTGTCTGCTGTGGTCGACAAACATAGTACCCCATGGACTACCGAACTTGATGAGATCTATATCAGCTCCCATACGGCCCCCACATATGATACTCGACTGATTGACTTCATGCCGAGTATCATTGGCCACCCTGAGTACTGCGATTTCGTCAACATCAACCTTTACAAGATTCCTTGACCCTCACAGATTTCCCATTGGAGTCTGTCGATGCGCGGCAGGAATCAACGATTGTGTTCTATGATACTTTGTAGTGGTTTCATGTAGAACGTGTACTGCCTCGCCAGGAACCATGTAGAGTGCAGGTTCCTGGCGAGGCAATTCAGCAGAGGAGGCTCTATGAACAAAAGGTGGTGTGTGTTGATATCGCTGTGCATCGTGGCAGGCCTGCTGCTGGCTGGGTGCCGAACGGCAGGCACCAGTCCGTCGGAGGACCAGTCCCGCGCAGAACAAATCGTCCGTGACTACTTCCGGTACTGGAATGACAAGAATCCTGCCGGACTACAAAGAGTGACCAACCTCTATCAACCAAACGTAGAGTGGGAACTTGACAAGCTGGAGTCCGTCAGCCTGGTCAGCGTCACGCCAGGCAAGGTTCATGTGGATACAAGGCAATCATTCATTGCGATCTTCGATGTCAAAGCTAAGCCCGGCATGTTTATGACGATCGATGATGGCAGGCACATATGGAAGATCGTCCTCACACGAGAGAACGCCGATGCGCCATGGATCATGACCGATTGGGGTCCTGTCCTCGATGAGTGAGTAGATTAGTTCCTGGGGTCAAGCGTTACCGTTTGTGTTGTGGTGACTTTGGTATCATCAGCCAGACACTTTTCGTGTGTGCTTCCTGAGGCACGTGTGTTCTGGATACTCTTCGGATCGATGGTTGGGTAGGCTTGCCTGCTCCTGGAACATCCTGTAGCGGTACCACCTCCCCCGATGTTACCGCTTGACCCCAGAGACGCTGTTCGCTGACACGAGAGCAAAACCCCGCCGCGATCGCGGCGGGGTTTGACACTCTCTGGCGTACTGGACTGTCTCAAGCTTCCTGAGTCCGCACGAACTGGATAGGCGCCACGGCGTGCTCCAGTGGAGCGGCAACACTTGCAGCATACCCCGATGCATCCATGTTGAAGTGCACCTTGTCCCCGGGGTCCAGTATGGGACCTGCTGCAGCCGCAAACGTGTCCGGTGCCGATCCGGTGAGGTTAGTGTTGAGACCGTGCAGCGTGATGCACAGTCCTGCAGGTGCCTCGGTCACGACCAGCTGCCCATACGCGGGATGGGTGTAGTTGCCCCCATAGGCGGACAGCGGCCTGCCTGGGTCCATGGGTACCGGCGCAGGGGCCTGAGGGGTCTGTGCCCGGCGGCGGACACGCTCGAGCCAGCGCTCATTCCAGGGCAGCGGGTCGAGGTTCAGCAGGAGGTCGGCGGCCGTCAGCGCGGGGACCAGTCGCTGCATCGTGTCGTCGCTGTTGGTCAGCACAGAGACACCGACGTGGTCGTCAGGAAACAACAGGAGGGTCGAGGTCAGGCCGTCATTGCCCCCGGAGTGGTGCAGCATCGTGTGTCCCCGGTAGGACTGGCAGTTCCACCCAAGGCAATAGGACCCATCGCCGAACTCAGGCAGACCAACGAACGAGCGTTCGTCCCCTGTCACGTCGATGACGGGCGTGTGGAGCCGATGCAGGGTCTCAGTCGTGAGTATTCTCTTCCCGTCGATCGTACCGTCGCCGAGCTGGAAGATGAGCCACCGGCCCATGTCTTCGGCGGTCGAGATGATGCCCCCGGCGGGTCGCATGCCCGGAGTGAGCGATTCAATGCCCATGCGGACGGGCTTGTCGTCCTGGACCGTGTACGGCATCGCGTAGTCGCCGGTCGCCAGTGCTGCCTTGCGCGATATCCGCGTACGGTTCATGCCAAGCGGTTCGAGGAGTTCGGCCTGGACGAAGTCTTCCCATGGACGACCGTCGACCGCTTCGATGATGAGGCCGGCGACGGCATACATCATGTTCTGGTATTGAAAGCGAGTGCGCGGTTTGCAGCTGGGCTCGAGCCAACGCAGGCTCTCCATGATCTGCTGCCGGGTCAGATCGGTGTGACCGGAAAAGACCTTGTCGTGACGCGGCAATCCGGTCCTGTGGCTCAGAAGGTCGGTGATCGTGACGGCATCTGTCGCGGCGATATCGTACAGCGTGAAGCCCGGCAAGTACGTGCGGACGGGTTCATCAAAGTCGACCAAACGCCGATCTGTCAGAATGCCAAGACAGGCAGCCGTAAACGCCTTGGTCAGCGATGCGATCTCGAACAGGGTACCCGTCAGAAACGGCAGGCCTCGCTCAACTTCGCGCATGCCGTAGGCCCGGCACAACAAGGTCTCACTGCCCCGTACGGCGGTTACTGTGCAGCCGGGAACATGCCAATCCCGGACGGACTCGGCAACAACGTCGTTGAAACCAGTGAACACGTCTCGATCAGCCATGGCTGTTCCTCCTGCGCAACGAATTTCTGGTACTCAGTATACGCAGAACCCCGCCGCAGTCGCGGCGGGGTTGGAAGTGTAGCGC
>JBAQYC010000030.1:0-3835 GCA_049299835.1 Candidatus Cryosericum sp.
TTCTGGGCCTTCCACATGAGGGCTCGACAAGTTCTGATTCGGTCTGCAAGGGTGGCGTCTGCTGTCAGGAGGACAGGCTCGATGACACCGCGATCGTTGATGTCATCCAGGAACTGAACTTCGGCCGATGTCAGGGGAAGGACGCGCTCAAGTAGTGGAAGAGCTCGTTGCCTGAGCGTTGCCACACCCGTCATTGTCCTGTCATCCACGGCACTACTACGCAGCAGCGGCAGGAGATAATTCCGCACATCAACGGTATCCCCCGGAAGATTCGAAAGATCGACCGTCCTCCAGTCACGTCTGCTGGCTGCTCCATAGACGACGAATGCAGTGCGCAGCTTACCGGTATCCAGACCCGCCTTCTCGGCGAGCTGGGCGGCATCGAACAGATCTCTTGCCGTGGCTCGATCCAGCAAGGCAACGAGTTTTCCTGCGACGAGTTCGTGTACGTCGACCACCGGAATGCTGTTGGCCATGGTTTCTCCCACTGACATCGAATTCATGCTCCGTACGGGCCAGAGGAGGGAACGGAACAGGAAGTTCACGTCGACTTCCAGATTGGCAGAGGAGCCTGATGCGGAGATGTAGCGCAAGACCAGTTTGCCGCCGGCATACTCAGTGGGGCGGCGCTGGACAGAGAGTCCTTCGTGAGCACATGTTGCCTCGAGTGCCAGCAGAAACGGCTTCCTCTCGCGTGCAAGGTCCCCGCGAGAGATACTGCCAATGTAGTTGAGGTCGATGCAGCTTGAGCCAGTAACCGTTCGCGTGACAGGTTCATGCAGGTTCCTCCCAGGAACGATGGAGCACGTCCTCGGGTACGATGAGATTCCAGCCAGGTACACTGGTTCCACCGGCGTGGCGGTCCATATAGACCAAGCTTTCAGGCTGGAAGGCGTGCAGAGAAGCCAGTTGGCTTGCGGTGACCTGGTACCTGCGGCGATGCAGTTCCAGGAAGAACCCGGCTTTGGACGCTGCTATTGCATTGCCCAACAGCTTCGCGTACGCAATGATCTGATCAACGTTGTACATAGGAACAGACTCCAGGGACCTCCAGATTTCCTCCCAGCTGCCTCCCAGGCGTCGGCGCTCCAGGACGTCGACGAGTGTGCGTTCAGGCGAGGTGACCTGCACGTTGAGACCCTGTCGGTCCACTGTGTCCACAAGGAAGGTGTCGGCGTTCTGTAGCACGGGTGCACGTGGCGGCTGCGTCGTGACGACACCCACACCACGGAACTGGAAAGGGCGCATGGAATGCCTCGTCGTGATGATGACGCGTTGCTGAGTCGTATAGGCATAGCCGAGCAATTCGAGTGCGGAGTGATGAGAGATGACCGCGTCATCTGTCAGCTGTGAACTCAGGAGGAACATATCGACCGGCCAGTGAGCAGGGTCAGAGCCAGGCTGCACGACGGCGTAGAGGCCGGGTCGGAGGAGCAGGAGTCGCCCGCTCCGAAGATGGTGTTGCAGGAGGGTGGTGACAGCATTGGGTGAGGCTATATCGCCAACGTCTGATATGGGGTCAGCTGGTAATTACGCTCCGGTGGTACATGCCCTGGTCAGGACTGGATTTCCCCACCTGCGCATGGGTACGACTCGTTGACGTGTAACACTCCTGGAACCATCCCAAGAATGTACCTTTGGTGCATGACCGGATAATCCTGAAGAAACCTTTGTCGAAGCTGCGTGTACAGCGCCAGAGGAGGTAACACCAGAGCAGTCGGCAGACGCTCGTTCCGTTACAATTGCTCTACCCTCGATGCTGGGTCAGCCTTTCTTGATGACCTCGCGCTCGATCAGTGTCGTTCGCAGGGTATAGCCGTTGGCGGTGGCGATGTCCTGCACCGTTTTGCGGACTGCGGCGTAGTCGAATTTGTAGCTATAGGTCTTTCCAAACAGAGCCGATTGTTCTTCGATGGCGCCGTTCCGCGTTCCACGGGTGGTGTTGTAGGTCTCGACCTTGAAGCCAAAACCAGGCGTGGCATACTCTCCATCGTCATTTCCAGTCGTCAGGCCGGAGCCGCGTTCTTCAAGGACCTCAAAGAGCAGGACCTCGCGGGCAGCGTCATTGATGCGCACGCGACAGCGATATGAGAGCGACTTCCGGGAGAGGAAGACCTTGCGTTCAGCGATGACGGATGACAGGAACAGTGTTCCATCCTTTTGTGCAGCAAACTGACCTTCAAAAGGGAAACGTGTGGAGAGCAGCGCATCAACCAGCATTGTAGGACCTCCATGTAGGATGTGGCGGGGAAATCGCCCTCGCTTGAAAGTGAGTGTATCATACAACGCCGGTCCCGGGAAGCGGTATGTGATACGCTGCTCATTAGGCACCTGGTGGTACATTTGCCAAGACAAGTGATGGATTCCGGCCTGCGCCGAGAGCGCCCCTTGTATTGAACTAACATGCTCGGGGGGGGGAACGGGGACGGTCTTCTTCTTTCCACCGTCTCTGCTATGGTATTGGGGAAGAGCGAAAAGCCTTCTCTTGAAAACGGCTGCGAGGGAGGTTTTGAATGGGAGACAAGGAACTTCTGTTCTTCTCGGTAGTCATTCCTGCTAACAACGAAGAACACTACATCCGTGAGACGCTCGATTCACTGCAGGCTATCGACTACCCGGCGGATTGGTACGAGGTCATCGTAGTTGAGAACGGCTCCATGGACCAAACCTGGGGCGTCATCCAGGGGTACAGACCGGCGTTCTTCCGGAGTGAACATCTTGCCGAAGCGGGGGTCTCCCGAGCACGCAACCGGGGGGCGCAACTTGTTTCTCCGCAGTGTGACTGGATCATCTTTCTGGACGCGGATACCATCTTCAAACCCCCGTTTCTGAGGGAGCTCAACGGGTTTCTGCAGGCGAACGCCGGCAAGAACCTTGGCAGCGGCATGGTCTCGCTCCTGCCCAGTCCCAGTACCCCGCGTGCCAGGGCGTGGTATCACTTCTATAACATCGCAAACTGCCTGACCCTGACGACGCGGTCCATACAGATCGTGCGAAGAGATGTGCTGGATACCCTCCACTATGACGAGAAGCTGGCCTTTGGAGAGGACACGAAGCTCATGTACGAGAGCCATCGTATATCCAGGCACTTCTATCTCAGAACCAGGAGTATCTCCTCGTCGACGAGGCGGTTTCAAAAGAATGGATGGTGGGGACAGCTGTTCCGGTGGATCTATCAGCATTTTCTCCCCTATCGGAAGAAAGTGCACGTCCGCTATCCGGTTATTCGTTAGGCGAACAGCCTCAGCACGAACTGCATGATGGCGCCCGAAACGACCGGAACGCTGACGTTGTCGTCGATCTGTGAGGGAATGATCTGGGACAACGTGGCGATAGCAGCGCCGACAAGTCCGACCCACAGCGGCAGAACTCCCCCGATCCACAGGAAGTATGCGACACCGATACAGGCTGCCAGGAATGCGAGCGAGGCTTGCAGCGACGTTGTGCTCCTCTGGAAGAGGCGCGTCCTGGCGTAGTTTTCCTCCACGATCTTGGCCCAGAGGCCTCCTACCGATAAGAAGCAGAGTGTGGCGTACGCTATGCTCTGCCGAAAGAGCAGCAGGGGAAGAAAGATGCCCAGCAGGAAGTCCGTGTAGGCAGAGATGCGCCCCCGTTCGCTCTCACGCAGGAATTGCGCCCCCAGCCAGGTTGTGCGGTGAAAGGCTGCCTCCAGCCGTGGCACGATCATGCGGAGCGCGTCGAGCAAGAAGAAGACAAACAGAAGGCTGCCCACGATGAGCAGCACGTCCTGCCTGCTGACGAAGAGGCCGAGGAAGATGACGAGAATGGCAAGGGGACGGGCAAACATCCTCCACAGTGTCGCCCTGTCATCCGC
>JBAQYC010000031.1:0-9994 GCA_049299835.1 Candidatus Cryosericum sp.
CCCTCTTCAGGTTCCCGTTTTCACTGCTATCCTTTTACAGGCAAACGACGGGGTGCCCTCGTACAAGGGAATAGCAAACCATGTCGCAGCAACAGCCGGCAACGAGGAGCGTGTTGAATGAGAAGAATCATGACGGCCATGGCCTTTGCGGGAGGCCTGTTGGGACTTGGCAACTACGTGTCCGACGGATGGACTATGGCATTTGCCGGGCGTAACCTGTATGTTCCCAGTAATATTGTGTCGGTACTGCTCCTGGTAATCGCTGGTTCTGCGGCCGCGACCATGCTGCTGCACGACCGCGGCCGGATGGGTGAAGAAGAACGCAAGGAATACCGGGCAACACTTGCCCTTTCCGCAGCCGCGCTCGCTATCCTGAGTTCCTGGATCCTGTTCCGCGCCATCAGAGCCGGCTGACGCTTCCCCTCTGTTTCGGGAGCTCCAGCACAGCCTCGGCTGACAGCCAGACCAACTGCTCCCGCACCGACGAGCGACTCAGCCAGGAGCGGTCGTCCCATGAGACACCGCTGAGGTCGTCCCCGGCGTACAGCATCTGGGCGAAGGAGACTCCACGGAACTGAGCCACAGCCATGAATGCAGCCGCCTCCATTTCTACGGTCAGACATCCCTCAGCCCTGTGCCGATCCACGGCGGTCCGTGTCTCCCGGTAGCAGGAGTCTGTAGTCCACGTCTTGCCTCGCAGGTACGGTATGTGCCTTCGTTCGAGCACGCGAACGAGTGCTGCTACACTCGCCTCGTCAGCTGCCACTTCGCGCGATGGAGGCAGGTAGTGGTAGCTGGTCCCTTCGTCGCGCACCGCGGCGTCCGGGACGATGACGTGGCCAACAGCGATATCGCGCCTCAGGACGCCGGCGCCTCCACAGGCCACGAACCTCCTGCATCCGGCAGCGATCAGTTCCTCGAGGAACCCTGCGGACGCCGGCGCCCCGAGAGGGCTGTGAAACAGGCCGACGGTAGCATCTCCAACATTCAGGGAAAACAGTGGAGCAGTCCCGGCTTCACTGGCGAACATTCCAGCGATGCGCAGACGGTGTGATCGCCTCAGGGACTCGATGACGTCGCCGAAGAAACAAAGAACGCACGCTTCGGGCACGTCCCGGTGACGAATGACCCGAGCCGGTTCGATGACCGCCTCACCATCGCCGTCGAACTCCAGCAGCGGGATATGTTCAGGACCTTCACTCATGCGGGCCATACGCGGACCGTCTTCGTCTGCTGTGCATTCTCGTGTATGTGGAACCAGTGGCTCCAGCTCCGGGTGTTCAGTCGCTTTCGTCGTCTGCACGTTCAACCTCCGGGTCAGCACTTGCCAAGCATCTCGGCGATCCTGGCCGCCGCCTTCAACCCATGTCCGGTAAACGCTGTAACAATCGTCTCGTCCGGCGCCGCGGTGTGAGCATACCTGCGTGCGCCGGCAATAACCGCAGCGGACGTTGGTTCGATGAACCAGCCGCCTCGGCAGCAATCCTTGAGATTTGTGACGATCTCCTGTTCGGAGACCGTCACGAACGATCCGCCGGTGGCACGCACCGCGGCCAGCACCTGGGCACCACGTGCCGGGGTCGCGATCGCGATCCCCTCGGCAGCCGTATGACTCGCATGGATCTCGATCGGTTCATCCAGGCCCATAGCGAACGCCTCCGCAAGTGGGGCGCATGCCGCAGCCTGGACCGCGACAATGCGCGGCACATGACTCACGGTCCCCGCGCGGGCGAGCTCGCTGAACCCCAGGTATGCCCCCAGCAGCAGTGTGCCGTTGCCTGCGGGCACGACCAGGGTATCGGGGGTTGTCCAGCCGAGCTGTTCCGCGACCTCATACGCAAACGTCTTGGTCCCCTGCAGAAACCACGGACCGTACACGTGGCTGGCATACACGCACGTCGCAGAAGCCTCGAGTGCTGCGCGCGCCGTGTCTTCGCGCGTCCCGGAAACGCGGTGCAAGGTCGCCCCATATGCCTCGATCTGCGCCGTCTTGGCCGGGGACGTGTCCTCAGGAACGTAGATGTCGCAGGCGATGCCCACACGAGCAGCATACGCAGCCACCGCGCAGCCCGCATTGCCGGAAGAATCCTCGACGACACGCTCGACTCCGAGCTCGCGCAGGTGCGTCATGAGGACTGCCGCGCCACGATCCTTGTACGAACCGGTAGGGAATAGCTGTTCCTGCTTGACGAGAAGCTGCCGGCCGTCGAACGTCACCGGAAGGAGAGGCGTCCAGCCCTCGCCCATTGTTACGACATCATCACCGACAGGCAGTGCCTCGCGGTAGCGCCATAGATCGTGTGATCGACCGACGAGCATGTTGGGTTTGAAGGACGGCTCAAACAACAAATCCAGTGTGCCTCCGCAGTCACAGCGCAGGCGCCTTCCGTCATCCTCATATTCCCGGCCGCATCGGGCGCAATGCAGCGAAGACATCATCGTCCCTCCGGAAGCACATCAAAATCGGCCGCGGCATCGGCAACGAGGGCTTCTGCCATTGGGGCGCCAAATCGTTCGTCAAAGGTCTCCAGCGCCACCCGCGATGCAGCAACACCGGCAGGACCCAGCTCCCGCTTCAGTACTGTGCTCATGGTCGAGTAGAGGTGTGCCGCGTGGTAGCTCCATGAGAGTGTCCGCTTCTCCTGCTCCCGCTGTGTTTCTTCGTGGACCAGGGTTCCCTCGAATGCGGCGTGGTAGACGAGTTGACACATCCGGCTTCCATTGGTTCTGGTCCCCTTCACCTCGACGACCAGGTCGGAGTTGAACCCGCGAACGAGAGCCTTGTCTATCTCCTGGCAGTAATACTTGCCATACTCCGTGAGTCCCTCCTGCTGCCACGTCGTGGCCCAGCAGCAGCGCCGTACCTGAACCCGGAGGTCTCCTCGCCAGGGAACGCCGGTCTGCTGCATCTCGCCCACAGGAGCCTCCCACTCGCGATACGACAGGTAGCTCGCCATGGAAAGAGGCTGCCCATCCTGCTGTGCCCGCAACGCCATGCGACGGCCGCGTTGTTCGCCATATTGTCGAACGGCCGCGCGCAGGACTGGCGTGGCCATGTCCTCACTCGCACGCGCGATCGCCTCTCGCGCGATCCACGCGAACAGCAGCGCATGGAGCTCGGCAGTAAAGGCTTCTCTGGTCTTCGTATTTTCCACTCGTGCCTCCTGAACTCCTCGATAGGGGCTCCTGCCTCTGAAGTCTATCGGGACAGCCTCTTCAGGCAAGCCCGGACTTGCATGTTTTCGCCTCTGTTCTGCTATCATGTCTGCATGAGAAAACAGATGTCGTTCCTGATCAGTCGCACACGTCTCTGGCTGCAGAACCCGGTGCCCTTCGCGGTGCTGGTGGGAGCAGCCCTGCTGTACGTCGCCGCCCTTGCTTCGGGTCTCGCGGAGGACGTGCTCGACAACGACAGTATCGTCCGTGCAGATGGCTGGCTCGTGCACTGGCTTGCGGCCCACCGAACACCGGTCGGCATCGGTTTCTTCGAAGCCGTTTCCTTCATAGGCAACTGGGAGATCTCTATCATTGTACTGATCGGCGCCGTCATCTTCCTGTGGAACCGCAGGCGTCGCTCGGCGGTAGCGATGATCGTCGCCACCACCGGGTCACAGATCGTCGTCTCGCTCGGCAAGGCCGGCTTCGGGAGACCGCGGCCCCCGGCCGTCCTTGCGGTTGTTACGCCTCTGGACGCGAGCTTTCCATCCGGACACGCCAGTATCTCTGTAGCTCTCTACGCGCTGGGCTTCTACCTGCTGTTCCGTTCTCCGCGGTCACCGGGACTCAGGAGACTCTGGCCGGCCCTGGCAGTTCTCTTCCCTCTGCTGATCGGGTTCAGCCGCCTGTACCTCGGCGCACATTACCTGTCGGACGTTCTCGGTGGATGGGGTGTCGGACTATGGTGGTCAATTCTCGTCCTTGGTGTGCCGGCCTTTGTCCGTCGACGGAGAGCCGCGAACACTCAAGCGGCAGACTTGAGGTCACGTCCGAACACCGCGAAGTAGATCGTCCCGGCGGCTCCGAAGGCGGCGGCGGTGAAGAAGTTCACTCCCGGTCCCCTGTTCCACAGCCAGGCAGCACCAAACGCTGCAACAGAGACGATGACGTCGCGCAGGAGATAGTACGTCCCGAACGTCGACGCCTTGGCGTTCTCCGGAGCAAGGTCCATGATCAGCGCCTTCCGCGTCGGCTCACCGTATTCCTTGAGCCCCCGCAGGACAAAGGCGCCACACAGCGCCGGGAACGACCGGCTGAAGTACAATACTACTGGGAATGCTGTGAAGAAGACAAACGTCGTCAGGACAAATGGCTTCTTGGCGTTGCGGTCTGCCAGGATGGCGACCGGGATATAGACAAGCATCGCCGTCACCATCTCGATGGTGGTCAGGACACCAAATTGCAGGGGTGTCATGCCGTTTCGGTCCACGACCCAGAGGACCACGAACGCATAGGGGATCTGCTCGGCAAACCGGATGAGGATGTCCGAAATGAGCAGGTTGCGCAGGTCCGGCGTGATGAAGTGGATGGAGTCCCTGAGGTGAACGGCACGGTCCTTCTTGCCGGCATCCGGGTCTTCCCTGATGAAGAAGACCTCCAGCACGATGGCCACGGCCCCAAGCAGCAGAGCGACGCCGAACGAGATCTGGACACCCTTGACGCGTCCGAAAACCCCGATGAGCGCGCCACCCACGACCGGCCCCAGCGCCATGGGGATGCGCCGCGTCAGTGAGTGGAGACTGACACCCATCGTGCGCTTCTCCCTGGGGACAGCCTTGCTGACCAGCGACATGATTGCGGGCAGGGAGATCGCCGTCCAGGAGATGAAGAAGACCGCGCCGACGAGGACCGCCCACCACGTCGGGACGAGAATGACGATCACATACCCCGCCATCGCGACGAGATTGAACACGATAAGTGCTTTCCTGTAACCCAGCAGGTCGCTGAGATACCCGCCGGGAAAGCTGTACAGCGCCGACAGCAGGTTGTCCATGCCGTTCAGCGAGCCGACCGCCCATGTCGTGCCGCCGACGGCCATGAGGTACAGTGGCAGAAACCGCTCCGCCATCTTCTCGCCCATGCCTACCAGGACAACCATGGCAAGCAGGGCGATCATGCTGGAGTTCAGCGCAAAAAAACTGCGGATGGTACGGGGAATGCTGTGCCGCAGCACGCTTTCCTGATTCATCTCGTGCACAGGGGACGTGCCGCGCCGCCGTTCAACTACTCTTGTGTGCTAGCTAGGGTCGTACAAACGCGGTGTGGCCGGCATAGGAAGCCTGGCTGCCCAGCTCCTCCTCGATGCGCATCAGCTGGTTGTACTTCTCGACACGTTCGCCACGGCAAGGCGCACCTGTCTTCAAGTGACCCGTACCCATGCCGACGGTGAGGTCGGCAATGAAGCTGTCAACCGTCTCGCCGCTGCGGTGAGACACCATGGCGCCCCATCCGGCTTTGCGTGCCATCGTGATGGCCGCGATAGTCTCAGTCAGGGAACCGATCTGGTTCAGCTTGATGAGAACGGCGTTGGCCGCGTTCTCGTCAATGCCGCGCTGGATGCGTTCGACATTGGTGACGAACAAGTCGTCGCCCACCAGCTCGATCTTCTGTCCGATGGTCTGGTTCAGCAGTTTCCAGCCGTCCCAATCGTCTTCGGCCAAGCCGTCCTCGAGGACGACCAGGGGATACTTCTCCACCCAGTCGGCATACATGGCGACCATTTCGGCGGAGGTCGCCTTGCGGCCCTCGGTGCGCAGGTTGTACAAGCCGTCTTCGTAGAAGCCGCTGGATGCTGGATCGAGCGCGATGGCAATCTGCTCGCCCGGCTTGTACCCTGCCTTCTCGATGGCCTGAATGATCAGCTCGATGGCGTCAGCGTTGCGCTTGAGCGCCGGAGCGAACCCGCCCTCGTCACCGACGCCGGTGGTATAGCCGGCAGCCTTGAGAACGCCCTGAAGCGTGTGATATGTTTCGCTTGCCCAGCGCACGGCTTCGTGGAATGTGGGGGCACCCACCGGGGCGATCATGAATTCCTGCAGGTCGGTCCCCTGCCAGTTTGCGTGGACACCGCCGTTCATGATGTTGAACATGGGAACGGGAAGCATGGTCGCCGTCACGCCGCCGATGTACCGGTACAGCGGAAGGTCACAGGCCAGTGCAGCGACCCGTGCAGTCGCCAGGCTGACGCCCAGAATGGCGTTGGCGCCAAGCTTCGTCTTGTGTGGCGTGCCGTCCAGTTCGATCATTGCACGGTCGATCCCGGCCTGATCAGTAGCATCCTTGCCTGTTACAGCGGCGGCGATCTCCTTGTTCACATGCTCCACAGCCTTCAGGACTCCTTTTCCGCCATACCGGGCCTTGTCGCCGTCACGCAGTTCCAGCGCCTCATGAATACCGGTGGACGCTCCGGATGGAACGCCCGCCCGTGCCATGATGCCGGATGCGAGGGTGACTTCGACCTCGACCGTCGGATTGCCGCGTGAATCGAGGATCTCTCGTGCATGGACATTCTTGATAGCTGTTGTCATTGGTATTCCTCCTGGTGCAGCATTGTAAATGCCATAGTATTGTTCGGCCAATCTGTGTTTCCAGTGTGACTGATATGTGAGTTTACGTGCTCTCGCGGGCGACCTTGAGCCGGAAGAACGCGTGCTCTATGATGGACACGAAGCTGCAATGACCGTCCTGGTGACCCAGCTCGGCGCCTTCAAGGTCGAAGGGCGTCGCAACTTCGTTCTGGCCAAACTGATCCACAATGTCGGTCGCCACAAACGCAAACTCCGCCTCGCTGTCGACAAACCGGCTGATCAGCCATGGGCAGGCAACCCTGTCCACATGCACGTGCGCGCGCGTTACCCACTTCATATGAGCCTCCCCGTTGACAGACTCCTCTTGACATCATAGTCTGACCCGAACAGCCTGTGGGTCAACGGTGAGTCTGCTGCGTTTCCCTTGTGCGCAGACCCTCGCTTGCCACCAGCGTGATAGATGACGCCGTCAGGAGCAGCGCCACCACCATCGGCCACGTGAAGGCGCCCCGGAAGATGACGAGCGACAGAAGGGCGCCGGCCAGGGGGCCCACGGCGAAGAAGGCTCCCGTCCGGGCTGCGCCCATGGCCTTGAGTGAAAGAATGAACAGCACGAGAGAGACTCCATAGGAGATGCAGCCGACGCCGAGACCGGCCAGGAGGCTGCCCGGCGCAGGCAGACTGCCCCTGGTCGCCCAGGAGAGCCCCAGAGAGAAGAGTCCGGCGGCCAGTCCCTTGATTGTGACCAGCGTCAGCGGATCGCAGTGGGACAACCTCGCGGACACGTTGTTGTCGACGCCCCACCCGATGGCGGCGCCCACGATCAGCAGTGGTCCCACCATGCTGGACTTTCCACCCGTGACGACCCCGGTGAGCAGGACACCGGCCGCAGTCATGAGAATGACCGCGCCCCATACCGTTCCTGAAACGCGCTCTCTGAAGAACATCCAGGCGATGAGTGCCGTGGTCACCCCCTCGAGGTTCAGGAGCAGAGATGCTGTGAACCCCGACGCCGCACGAACGCCGAACATCAGGAGTATCGGCGCCACGACCCCGCCGACGACGATCATCGTGAGTACGTATGGTGCGTCCGAACGCCGGAGTGATTCGCTGTGCAGTCCACGTGTCACACCGAGCAGGCGGCCGATGGACACAGCCACGAATGCGCCGAGATACAGGACCCCGGCCAGCGCGATCGGATCCATGTCCGCGACGAGGAGCTTCGACAACGGAGCACTGAGCCCGAACAGAACTCCCGCTCCCAGCGCAAGCGGGATGCCACGGCGGACGTTCATTGCTCCGATGCCTCCCATGCCAGTGACCGCCGCTCATCGTCGCGTCCCACGACGAGGATGGCCGCCGCCGTCAGTCCAATGGCAGCAACGACGACCCACGTGACAGGTGTTCTGAACAGAACGAGCGACAGCAAGGCGCCGGCCAGGGGGCCAACGCCTGCAAACGCGGCCGTCCGCGCCGCTCCCATGGTTCGCAGGGAGACAAAGTAAAGCAACAGGCCGGCTCCGTTGGAGAAGGATCCCAGCAATACCCCCAGCAAGAGGTCACGCACCGGGGGCAGGCCGCCCATGCGGAAAGCGGCCAGGAACGTGAGGATCACTGCAGCCGGAAGGCACTCGAAAAGCGTCACCAGCAGCGGGTTGCGCGATGACAGTGTCGCCACGACATTTGTCTCGATCCCCCAGGCGACACAGGATCCGAGGATGAGCATTGCCCCGGCGACAGTCGCAGATCCTTCACCTCCCGTGCCGGTGACCAGGACGCCCATGACCGTCATACACGCCACTGCAAGCCAGATCGAGGGAGAGATGCGCTCACCGAAGAAGGCTAGTGCGATGAGTGCCGTTGCAACGGCTTCCATGTTCAGCATGAGCGAAGCAGCGAATCCACTGGAGATCCGGATCCCATACATCAGGAGGACGGGGGCCGCAATAGTTCCCGTCAGTACTGCGACGACAAGGCGTGGGGCATCCCGGCGCGTGACGGGCACATACCGCCTGCGGTTGCCGAATCCCAGCAGCAGCGCCAGTGCAGCGATGATCGTTGGACCGGTATACAGTGCACCCGCAAGCGCTACCGGGTCCATCCGGGAGACCAGCAGCTTTGAAAGAGGGGCTCCCGCTCCCAGCAGCGTGCCGGCGCACAATGCCAGAGGGATTCCACGCCGTACGTCAGGTTGTCGCATCATGTCCGTCTCTCCGCCAGAGACACCGCGATTCCTGAACGACAACCGGTGCCTCTGGTCCAGTATATGCGAAAAGGGCCACGGCACGCGCCGTGGCCCGGATGGACAGTCGGAAATGAGTGCTATGGCGTCGTCTGCAGAGCGTCCAGCTTCGCCAGGACATCTTCGAGAGCCTTGAGTTCCTGTCCCGCCTTCACGAAGTCGCCCGCTGCGGTGTACTGCTTGTATCGGGTCATCGTGGCGACTGCTTCCGCGATGAGCGCCTTCTGTTCCGCCGTTACCGTTACTGGAGTTGTGGCACCGGGAGTTGTAGTGCCGGGAGATGTCCCCGTCCCAGGCACAACGCCCGTGCCCGGCGTGGAGGGAACCGGCCCGATGCCACCGATGTCTATCGTCGTTCCCAGCAGGCCGCTGAGAGCCTGGTCAAGGCTGTCGCCCCATACCAGCTTGTCCTTGGTGGCTGCGACGATCTTCTTGATCTGTGGCATCTTTGAACTGCTCGATTGCAGATAGATGGGCTCGAGATACAGCAGCGATCCGTCGACCGGCAGGATGAGCATGTTGCCTCGCAAGACCTGTGAACCCTGCTGGTTCCAGAGCGTCAGCGTCTTGGAGATCTCGGTATCCTGATCGATGCGGGCTTCGACCTGAAAGGGACCGTAGACGACACGATCCTTGCTGAACTTGATGACCGACACGCGGTCAGGGCTGGCGATGTCCGAACTGATCGCGATGAGCCCCACGAGGTTGTCCTTGCCGACAGGCGTGAACGGCGTGACCAGCGAGAACACCTGCTTCGTCGAGCCCGGCAGCCTGAAGAAAATGTAGTAGGGCTCGATGGGTGAATCTGTTCCCAGATAGCGTTCTTTCGCTACCGCCCACTTGTCTTCCTGTCCATAGAACACGCGCGGGTCCGTCATGTGGTACTTCGAGAAAACACGGCTCTGAAGCGCCCCCAGCCCGGACGGATACCGGTAGTGATCCTTGACGAATGATGGAGCGTCATCCAGGGTCTTGAACAGTCCAGGGTAGACGCGGTCGATAGTCGCGGCAATGGGGTCGGCCTTGTCAATGAGGTAGAAGGTCGTCGTCCCGTCGAATGCATTCACGGTGTACATGAAACTGTTGCGAATGTAGTTGACGACTTTGCCGTTCAACTCCGCGCCGGTATCGTAGTACTCACTGTTGGGGAAGTATTGCGATGTTGTATACCCCTGCCCGAACCAGAAGAGCTTGCCCTCCGGGTCCACGACAATATAGGGGTCGCTGT